>NZ_VILC01000125.1:0-11505 GCF_009712065.1 Aphanizomenon sp. UHCC 0183
TTTTTTAACCCTATACAAAACTTTTACTACCCAACAGTGTGCTAGTACAGCTATAATTTATAACTGTTCTTGCTATTGAATACTTGTACTGGAGATATCCCGATCATGACCCTATTTAGTTTTGATGAAATAGTGAAATTCTTAGAACAGCATGAAAACTCAAAACGAATTAAGAAATTAATATTCTTCGCTTGTAAAAATGAGTGGGAAAATGATCAAGATACCCTAGATAGATTTAAATTAGAAGAATTAATTCAAGAATTATCTAGTTTAAATCCCACAATCAATCACTTAACCGCAAATTTATCTATTGCTGTTAAAAGTCTTAGTAAACCAAAACAATATTCTATAATTGCCAGTATCATTATCAAAGAATTACAAAAATTATATCCAACCTCTGATGAGCAGACAGGAATAATATTAAATCAAGCTAATGAAGAAGATACAGGAATAATATTAAATCAATCTGACCAAAATTTTCCTATATTTAATCATAGTGAAAAAACATCATTAAATCCATCAACTGTATCTTCAAGCATTTCAACAAAATCTCAATATGATCAATTTGATTTGCGGCAAAACTTGATGAGATATACTAGCCCATTAAGGGCAAAAATAATTTTATTTTCCGCACTTGATAAAAAATTTACCTTCAATGAAGAGGACTGGTTGAAACTAAAATCTGAAGAACTTGATAGTTTATTGCAGAAATTATTTGATTCTTGTCCAACTATCGGAGAACTTGAATCCAAAATTAACAATACAGTTATATCTTTAGGGAACCTAGATAAAAATAATCAAGCATCTGGTGTAATCATCAGGGTCATGCGTACCTTGTATGGTAATATGCCAGTTAATACCAAGTCACATAAACCGCCTAACAGTTATTTACCTGAAAGAACTAAACCACCTACTAATCCTAATTATCAACCTGTACACACTCAATCTGATGATTTAGATGATTATGATGACGATGACAGTAATACCTGTCAAATTACAATACCGCCTACTTGAAATATACTCAATCACAAAGAATCAAACCTATTTTTGCTTTTGGAAAACCTGATCACAATAATTGAGAGATATCTATTATGGATGCCAAAGAACTTCTGAACCGATATGCAAATGGAGAAACAAAATTTATCAACGCAAACTTAAATAACATAAATCTATTTGATGCAGATTTAATTGGTATAAATTTAAATCAGGCAAATTTGCGTAACTCTATCCTAACTTTTAGCTATCTAAGTCAAGCTATTCTCAATAATGCCAATCTAATTTGTGCAAATCTTCGTGGTGTAAACCTAACTCAAGCACAATTACAGAATGCCAACTTACATGATGCTGACTTGCATGGTGCAACGTTGCAGGGGGCTGATTTGCGTAATGCTAATTTAACTTTGGCACATCTACTAGATGCTAACTTAATGAATGCTGATTTGCGCGGTGCTGATTTGAGTGGTGCTAACCTTACAGGTGCTTGTCTTCGCGGTGCTAACCTGCGAGAAGAAAAAAGAGCCTATTATGCTAATCTCTTAGGTGCTAACCTCCATAAAGCTGACTTACGCAGTGCTAATTTAACTGGTGCAAACTTAGCTAAGGTAAATCTAAGTGGTGCTAATTTAAGTGAAGCCACGCTGCGTAGTGTAGATTTGAGTGGTGCTAACCTGAGCGGAGCTATCTTACAAAATACCACTTTAACTGAGACTAATCTAGAAGGCTGTAATTTGAATGGTGCTAATCTGACAAATGCTAGACTGGCAAAAGCGAATTTGACTGAAGCAGAATTAATAGGTGCTAACTTGCAGGGTGCAATCATGCCAGAAGCTATCCTAATCAAAGCCAAGCTCAACCAAGCAAACCTCAGTTTTGCTAGACTGAGTAAAGTTAACTTTAGTCGAGCTAATCTCCGCGAAGCTGATCTAACTGAAGCAGAATTAGTATATGCTTGTTTAGCAATGACGGACTTTACCGATGCTAATTTAACCAAGGTAAATCTACTCGGTGCAGAAATTAGTACGACAAATCTCACAGGTGCAAATTTGTTTAAAGCGATTATGCCTGACGGAACAATTGGCTACTAAAAATCAATAAATTCATGAGTAATCTCACCGCTTTAATGCTCTTTTTAATTATTCTATCGCATTGGAATTAAACTCAAAACTTTTGCAAAAAATGGTAACAAATATGCCTATTTTAAGAGTTTGTCGTTTTACCTCTTTACCCGTATTTTCTTTACTGATAAGTGGAAGTTGGATGTTTCTCGGTGAATATAATTGGGTTCAAGCTCAAATACCTAATAATATTCCCATATTAGCCCAAGGAACACTTCCATATCCCCAAGAAATATCCATTGACCAGCAGCCATTATCGCAGTTACCATCAGTCAAATTATATCAATCTCAAGGTATACAATATAGTCAATATAATCAAGGATTTGATCGATATTTTGTTTATGTTGACAGTAATAATTCTCAAGTCTTACAGCGAGTTCGGCAAATTGAAACTAATGCCTATATTCGCAATTATAATGGACGTGAGGTTATCCAATCTGGCGTTTTTAATGGACAAGCTAATGCTCAACGACGAGTAAAAGAATTGGAATCAAATGGTATTCCTGGCGCAAAAATTGTTAATTCTGATAATATAGAATTAAATCCCCAACAAGAAAACAGAAATTCATATTATGTAGTTATTCCCAGTAATTCTAATAGATTAATTTCTTTAGGGACAGAAATTCGTCAAAAAGTTAGTATCAGTATTAATGTATTTAGGAGAAGTCAGCCATTGGGATTGCACATAGCTGTAGGACCACTTAGCGATCGCTTGGAAGCGGAACAATGGAATAACTATTTGAAAAATTTAGGTTACGGCAATGCCAGAGTCTATTATGGCAAATAAGTCTGAACTATGATTTTTGTGATGAAGATGATTAGTTTCCTTAACCGATAAATTAATTATCTTCATCAAAATAATCAAACAAATCATAGTTCAGACTTTTTATGAAAAATGACAACTAACAAATGACAAATGACTAAAGAACAATTTGTTGTTACCGCAACCCAAATGCGGCAGATTGAAGCCAGAATATTTACAGCAGGAATGCCTGTAGCTGCTTTAATGGAAAAAGTAGGAGGACTAATTTGCCAACGCTTACAGGCTATTATTTCCCCAGGAAAATGTGTAGGAATTTTAGTTGGACCTGGTCATAATGGAGGAGATGCCTTAGTAGTAGCTCGTGAATTGCATTTTCGCGGTTATCAAGTTTGGATTTATCAACCTTTTTCTAAATTAAAAGAATTAACTTCTCAACATTTCCAATATACACAAAGTTTAAAAATCCCTTGTTATCAAGAAATTTCCCAATTACCAAGTTATGATTTTTTAATTGATGGTTTATTTGGCTTTGGTTTAGAAAGAGAAATTACTGATTCTATCGCTGCGGCAGTTAATTATTTTAATAACAAAAATCAACCCATTATTAGTATTGATATACCTTCAGGTTTACATACAGATACAGGGGAAGTTTTAGGAACAGCTATCCAGGCAACTCATACATTTTGCCTGGGTTTATGGAAACAAGGTTTATTACAAGAACAAGCATTACCTTATGTTGGTAAAGCCGAATTAATTGATTTTGATATTCCCCTCGCAGATATTCATGCTGTGATCGGCGACATTCCCAAAATCAAACGGATTACACAAACAACGGCATTATCCACCTTACCTTTACCCCGTCCCCTAATTACTCACAAATACAAACAAGGACATTTATTATTAATTTGTGGTTCTCGACGTTATGCCGGTGGAGCAATTTTAACAGGTTTGGGTGCGCGAGCTTCTGGTGTGGGAATGCTATCTATTGCTGTCCCAGAATCCTTAAAAATGTTGTTAGTTTCCCAGTTACCAGAAGCCTTAATTATTGGTTGTCCTGAAACAGAAACAGGAGCGATCGCTAGTGTACAATTACCAGAAAATATAGATTTAAACTCATTTACTGCGATCGCTTGCGGACCCGGTTTAACCAAAGACAATATATCTATTGTTCCCGAAATAATTCAATGCGAATGTCCCCTAATCCTTGATGCTGATGCCTTAAATATTTTGGCACGAATAGGCACTATCCCCACCCTAAAACAGCGAAAATCAGCCACCGTCCTCACACCCCATACAGGAGAATTTAAGCGGTTATTTCCGAATATTGACCACACAGACCGAATCAAAGCCATCCAAACAGCAGCCCAAGAAAGTGGTGCTATAGTCCTATTAAAAGGGGCAAGAACAGCCATATCTAATCCCCAAGGTAATGTTTGGATAAATCCTGAAAGTACCCCAGCCTTAGCTCGTGGAGGCAGTGGTGATGTATTGACTGGTTTATTAGGTGGACTATTAGCGCAAATTATGAATAAAGAAATTTTTATAGAAGATATAGTCGCAACTGCCGCTTGGTGGCATTCCCAATCCGGAATTTTAGCCGCACAAGCAAGAACAGAATTAGGAGTGGATGCCTTTACACTCACACAATATTTAATGACAGCGGTACGCACTTAAATAACATACATCGTATCCCCCTCCTCGCTTGCGGGGAGGGGGTTGGGGTTCTTGTATTTCACTCAACCGAGAACCGCTGTAACGTAAGTTAGTAAGTAATTGGACAAAAATATTTACAGTCATTGCGAGCGAAGGGAAGCAATCACAACACTTGCGATTGCTTCATTTCACTTCGTTCCATATGGCTAACGCCACGCAACGCTTACGCAATGACATTGTGTAATTAATTCTGTCTCACTACTTAATTAGGCAAAAGGTAGAGATTTTACCAATCACCAATTACCAATCACCTAATAACAATTACTTAACTGTTACCTTACCACCAGCTTCTTCAATCCGCTTCTTGATATCCTCAGCAGCGTCCTTAGTTACAGCTTCTTTAACAGCTTTAGGAGCAGCTTCTACCAAGTCCTTAGCTTCTTTCAGACCTAGACCAGTGATTTCACGAACGATTTTCAAGACAGCAATCTTCTTATCAGCAGGTACAGAATCCAGAATTGCATCAAATTCGGTCTTCTCTTCCACTACTTCAGCAGCAGCACCACCAGGAGCGGCCATCATCATCATGCCACCACCAGTAGCAGCAGCACTAACACCAAAAGCTTCTTCGATTTGCTTAACCAATTCAGAAGCTTCTAATAAGGTCAAAGATTTCAATTGTTCTAAAATTTGTTCGGTTGCAGCAGACATGGATATAACTCCTAAAGAATTTTTGATTTTTCAGTTGAAAAAACCCGTGAGGGTTAATTGTTACTTGTCAGTGATTAATCTTCACTAACTACCGCTGACTCAGAAGCACTTTCAGAACTGTCGCCATTTTCTTTTTCAGCAACAGCTTTTAAAGCGCGAGCCAAGGAACTTGGAACTTCGTTGATACCAACAGCCAGCTTGGTAGCCACACCGTTGATAGCTCCAGCAATTTGAGCCATGAGTTGTTCCTTAGAAGGCAAGTCTCCTAGAGCCTTGACATCAGCTTCACTCAGGACACGACCTTCCATCACACCACCGCGAATTTCTGTCTTCTTGGTGGCTTTTTGGAATGCTTGGTAAGCTTTAATCGCAGATAAATCTTCTTTAACTAGCAGAAATGCAGAAGAACCATTTAGTAATTCTGACATTGGCTGCCATTGTTCCTGATCCTTAATCGCAATGCCCATAAAGGTGTTTTTTGTCACCTTACAGATAGCACCACTAGGACGGAGTTGCCGACGCAAATCAGTGATTTCAGCAACAGTTAGCCCCTGATAATCAATTACCAGTGCTAAAGTTGACACACTCAAACTTTCTTTGAGATCAGCTACTATCTCTTTTTTGTTTTCTAACGTTCTTCCCATACTTATCTCACCTCCAATGTCAGTTGTCAGTGGTCAGTTGTTAGTTGTCAGTTGTCAGTGGTCAGTTGTTAGTTGTCAGTTGTCAGTTGTTAGTTGTCAGTTGTCAGTTGTTAGTTGTCAGTTGTCAGTTGTCAGTTGTCAGTTGTCAGTTGTCAGTTGTCAGTTGTCAGTTGTCAGTTGTCAGTTCTTAGTTCTTACTCTAAGTAGGTAAACATAATAAAAACGATATATGTTTAGTTTTGTAAAAACCGTGAAACAACCTATTTGCAAAGCATTCATTGAATTTACATTTCGTCACATACCTTTAAATTTTTCTCTTTACCTACTTATTTTCTGTCACCTGTCACCTGTCACCTGTCACCTGTTACCTGTCACCTGTCACCTGTTACCTGTCACCTGTCACCTGTTACCTGTCACCTGTCACCTGTCACCTGTCACCTGTCACCTGTCACCTGTTACCTGTTACCTGTCACCTTTTTGCTGACTTACCGAAAACAATTAACCCCAGCTAACTTAGCCAGGGTTTCAAAGTGGTATTTTTAATACTGTCGTTGTCACAGTTTTACTGTTCAAACTTCAGATAGTTAAAATTACAACCTCGGCAGGGTATTAAGCTATTAGCACCTGCTGTCTCCGGCTTTATCTATTTAATTTTGGTCATTAGTGATTAGTCATTGGTCATTACTGATTATATTCATCTATCACCAATTACCAATTACCCATTACCCATTACCAAATTATGCAGCGTCAGTTAGTTTTAACTCTCGTAGGGCGCTAATGTCAATAGCAATTGATGGTCCCATTGTCGAGGATATGTACAATGACCGCCAATAACGACCCTTAGCACCTGAAGGACGGTTACGGTCAATTGACTCTTGTAATGCCTTCAGATTGATCAATAAATCTTCAGGTGAAAAAGCAGTCTTACCAAACATAACATGGACAATCCCAGTTCGATCAGCCCGATATTCTAATTTACCAGCTTTGAACTCAGCGATCGCACTAGCAACATCAAATGTCACTGTTCCCCCCTTGGGTGAAGGCATCAAACCCCGTGGACCTAATAATTTACCCAGCTTTGCTACCTGTGGCATCACATCCGGCGTAGCAATCAGCTTATCAAAGTCCATCATGCCTTTCTGAATATCTTCAATGAGTTCTTCAGAACCAGCAATATCAGCACCAGCGTTAGTTGCTTCTGTGACTTTTTCACCTCTGGCGATAACTGCTACCCGGATAATTTGTCCTGTTCCCTTGGGTAGTGCTACCGTTGTCCGCAATTGTTGGTCTGTATATTTAGGGTCAATTCCTAAACGGATATGAGCTTCAGCAGCTTCAGGAAACTTAGCAGTTGCCGTTTCTTTTAACAAAGCTAATGCTTCTAAGGGTGTATAATCCTTATCTTCTACCTTTTCCAGCAACGCCTGTAAGCGGCGTGATACTTTTTTTGCCATTTTTTTCTCCTGGGGTCATCTCGAAGTTGTACTTCTCCCCCGATATGATTTTGTTATTAGTCAGTTGTCAGTTGTCAGTGGTTATTTTTTTATTTACTGTCACCTGTTCCCTGTCACCTAATCTGTAACTGTTACGCCCATGTTTTTAGCAGTTCCTTCCACAATATTCATGGCTGCATCAATATCATTGGCGTTGAGGTCAGGAAGTTTAGTTTGAGCAATTTCGCGTAATTGCGTTCTGCTAATGCTACCAACTTTCTTTTTGTTGGGTTCATTTGAGCCTCTTTCAATCTTCGCTGCCTTGCGAATCAACACTGATGCTGGTGGAGTTTTGAGGACAAATGTAAAACTTCTATCTTCATAAACAGAAATTTCTACAGGTATAACCATCCCAGCTTGGTCTGCTGTTTTGGCATTGTACTCTTTGCAGAACATCATGATGTTAACACCATGTTGACCCAACGCAGGACCAACTGGCGGTGCTGGGTTGGCTTTCCCAGCATTCAGGGCCAACTTAATGACCGCTACTACTTTCTTCGCCATTTGTATTTAGCTCTGTTTTTTAACCTGATTAAATTCCAATTCTACTGGTGTATCTCTTCCAAAGATCGAGAGTAGAGCTTTTAGTTTACTCCTTTCTGGGGAAACTTCAATCACCTCACCTTCAAAATCCTTAAATGGACCAGAAAGCACAACTATCTTATCACCTGAAGCCATATCAATTTTGACTACTGGCTCTTGTTCCAAGGCTTGTTTGAATATGCGTTCAACTTCCGAGGGATTTAGGGGAACTGGCTTAACGTGACCACGACCTCTGCCGCTACCACGCTTTTGCTCTGCACCCACAAAGTTAATCACATGAGAGGTGTTTCTTACCACTTGCCATGTATCATCACTCATTACCATTCGGACTAGCACATAACCAGGGAAAACCTTTTCTTCTGAAGGTAACCGCTTACCATCCTTACGGATTTTCACCGTTGGGGTGTGGGGAATTTCCACTTGGATGATTTTGTCAGCGACATCAAAAGTTTGGATACGTTGCTCTAAATTTGTCTTTACCCGTTTCTCACAGCCAGAGGCTACTTGCACTGCATACCAGCGTGCTTCTTTCATCGCTGTTAAGAGTGTTTCCTCTAACTGCAACTCGGAGTTGCGTGGTTCGTCTGTTGCAGAAGTCATCAGAACACCTGTTTTGCTGCCCAAGCGAACAATCCATCGACCAGATATATCAAAGATGCGGAGAGTGTAACCATTAATAGTACAGCGGCTGATTCACTTACCAACTGTTTCCGACTGGGCCAAATCACTTTCTCAAGTTCTTCCTTTGTACCCTGGAAAAAATTGTTTAAGTTAAACCCATTTTCGGTTTCTGGCATTTCTGCTTCATTTTTTTTGGCCACAGTCGTTATACCCCCGTTTCTTAAGTAGCCTAACCTTGTGATTTTTAAGGTTTACAGCTTCGGTCTCAATGATCTCGCAATAAGAAAGCTACATTTTAAAAAAATTATACCCGAAATAATTGACGTTTTCCGCTGTTTCGGCAGTGACGTTATTGCTTCGGGCAATATTTTTCTTTTTGAGCGCGCCCTGGAGGACTTGAACCCCCGACATCAGGTTTTGGAGACCTGCGTTCTACCAACTGAACTAAGAGCGCACAAGCTTTTCTTTTTACAGTCATCGCGTTGAACTTTTTTAGTTTAACGCAATTTCGATTTTAATTGTAACCTATTTTTTTTCTTTTGGCAAGTTAGCGGCGGATGCCGCTTGCAGACTGGGTTTCGTCTATTAATTCACCATTGAGAATCACAAAGGGCGGTCGAATCTTTGTTTAATGCGGGTTGCCTTACCGACCAGTTTACGTAGGTAGTACAGTTTAGCACGTCTAACTTTACCACGACGTAATACTTTAATACTTTCAACTAGGGGAGAATGAAGCAAAAATACTCGTTCTACACCCACACCTTGGAAAACTTTGCGGACTGTGATAGTTTCGTTGATGCCGCCATTGCGTCTAGCTATAACTACACCTTCGTAAGGTTGCACACGGAACTTAGTGCCTTCCTGAATTTTAACTCCGACTTTGACTGTATCACCGACATAGATTTCGGGTAAATCAGATTTCATCTGTTCCGCTTCAATTGAGCGGATAATCTCTTGGGCGTTCATTACTTTTCTGTTTTTTGAAAAAACTCACAATCGTTAATTATAAATCTATAATCGCTTGAGAGTCTAGAAATTTCACTCATTATAAATAAAAACTACTCACAAATTCAAAATTAAGAATTAAAAAACTCTTGTCTGTTCCCTGTTCCCTGTTCCCTGTTCCCTGTTGTAAAATAGACAGTGTAAGGATTCAGGGGGAACCAGGTAACTGGTCATAAACGCCTATAGAGACTATCTTTGGCAATGTTCAAGGTTTGAAGTCCAGCCAGCTAAAACAACTCCAGCGGCTGTACCACCAGCGGATATCAGGTGATTGTATTACTACAACTGATTTTGCTCAACGTCTGGCAGCAGTCAGTACGGAAATCAATCAACCTGTTTGTGTTTACATTAATCGTCGCGGACAGGTAATTCGGGTTGGTGTCGGTACTCCGCGTCAAACTCAAATTCCGCCCCTAGAACTGCCCCGTTACGGAGCAGAACGTCTCAGCGGTATTCGTTGTTTATCCACCAATCTTAAGTCAGAACCACCAAATGAAGCCGCCTTAACGGCAATGGCTTTACAGAGATTGGATGCTTTAGTAGTTTTAAATATTACTGGAGCAGGGTTTACAAAGCGTGGTGGTGGTGCAACTGGGTATGTAAAAGAAGCGTATTTAGCCCATCTGGTAGCCAATAGTAGACAGTTAGTTACGACTCAATCTTCTGATATGAGTATTTCCGATGCTGTGATGTATTCTCATGTATCATCGCCTCTAAGTTTAGATGCTTTAGCCGACCAGGATTTTCTCAACTTAGTGGAAGGTTTAGAAGAGGAATTTAGTCGGGAGTTTGTTGGTCAAGAAGTAGATGCTGATCATGATCGAGTGCTAATTGTTGGGGTATTAACGGAAAATACTAATCCACAACAATTCCAGGACATCATTGTGGAATTGACCCGTTTAGTGGATACGGCTGGTGGTACTGTATTACAGGTATTACAACAAAAGCGATCGCGCATTCATCCCCAAACAGTGATTGGTGAAGGTAAAGTCCAAGAAGCTGCTCTCACAGCGCAAACTCTGGGTGCTAACTTGGTAGTATTTGATCGTGATCTTTCACCCTCCCAAGTTCGCAATTTAGAAGCGCAAATTGGTGTTAGGGTAGTTGACCGCACCGAAGTAATTTTAGATATTTTTGCCCAACGCGCTCAATCTGGTGCAGGTAAATTACAGGTAGAACTGGCACAGTTAGAGTATATGATGCCACGACTCGCTGGTAGAGGTCAATCCATGTCCAGATTAGGGGGTGGTATTGGGACAAGAGGACCTGGTGAAACCAAACTAGAAACAGAACGCCGAGCCATTCAAAAACGCATTTCTCGACTCCAACAAGAAGTTAATCAATTACAAGCACATCGTTGTAGATTAAGGCAACGGCGACAACATCGAGAAGTTCATTCGGTGGCTTTGGTGGGTTATACCAACGCTGGTAAATCTACTTTACTCAACGCGCTTACCAACGCAGAAGTATACACTGCTGACCAATTGTTTGCCACCCTTGACCCGACAACACGGCGGTTAATGCTTCCTCATGCGGAAACCGGCGCACCCCAGGAAACTTTAATGACGGATACTGTAGGGTTTATCCATGAGTTACCCGCATCTTTAATGGATGCCTTTCGGGCAACGTTGGAGGAGGTGACAGAAGCAGATGCTTTATTGCATTTAGTAGATTTATCTCATCCTGCTTGGTTAAGTCATATTCGCTCAGTGCGGGATATATTAGCACAAATGCCAATTACACCAGGACCAGCGTTAGTGGCTTTTAATAAAATTGATCAAGTTAGTAGTGAAACACTAGCTTTAGCGAGGGAAGAGTTTCCTTTAGCCGTGTTTATTTCTGCTAGTCAGCGTTTAGGACTGGAAACTCTGCGTCAGCGTCTATCTCTATTGATTGAGTACGCTGTTGGTGATGATTAATGATTTTCAGATCCCCGACTTCTTTGACAAGTCGGGGAT
>NZ_VILC01000126.1:0-11141 GCF_009712065.1 Aphanizomenon sp. UHCC 0183
CCTCTTAGCTATGAGTATTTTTGGTTTTGTATTTCCAGCCACAATAACATCTGTATTTGCTGGATTTTGCAGTGCCTTGGCGTTTTTAATCACGGGTGTGTGTATTATGATGAGTGGGAAATATAGCAATCCTCAATTGAGTTAGGACTTACGCAAGTGTCACACCAAAAATCTGTTGTCGGGTGCGTCAGATATCAACAATCTGTTTATTTGCAAGATTTATGCAGTCTGACGCACCCTACCAATGTGCTAGTCGGGTGCGTCAGATATCAACAATCTGTTTATTTGCAAGATTTATGCAGTCTGACGCACCCTACCAATGTGCCAGTTGCGTAAGTTCTATGAGTTAAAAATAAGTTTTTCGCCTGTTCCCTGTTCTTCTGTTCCCATTCTCGACTTTATATGACTAACAATTCAGATTTTCGGATTGAAAAAGACTCGATGGGCGATCGCCAAATTGCCAATAACGTATATTATGGGATTCAAACCCAAAGGGCGATCGAAAATTTCCCCATTAGCGGGACTAAACCTTTATCCACTTATATAGATGCTGGTTTATATATTAAAAAAGCCGCCGCTATTGTCAATGGAGAATTGGATTGTATTCCCGCAGATATCAGCAAGGCTATTATTCAAGCTACTGATGAAATTTTAGCAGGTGCATTACGAGATCAATTTGTCGTTGATGTTTATCAAGCTGGTGCGGGAACTTCTCACCACATGAATATTAACGAAGTTTTGGCAAATCGCGCTTTAGAAATTCTGGGAGATCAAAAAGGTAATTATAAACTCGTTAGCCCCAATGATCATGTAAACTACGGACAGTCTACCAATGATGTCATCCCTACAGCTATTCGGATTGGTGGCTTACTGGCACTTTCTCGCACTTTACAACCAGCTTTAGAACAGGCAATTTCGGCTTTAGAAGCCAAAGCTACAGAATTTCAAGATATCGTCAAATCGGGGAGAACTCACCTCCAAGACGCTGTACCTGTGAGATTAGGGGATAATTTTCGGGCTTGGGCGCAAATTCTCTCAGAACACCAAAACCGGCTTTACATTGCTTCTGGGGATTTAATGGTGTTGGGTTTAGGTGGTAGTGCGGCGGGAACAGGTATGAATACTCACCCAGAATATCGGCAAAGAGTTGTGGATATCCTGTCGCAATTATTGGAATTTCCCCTAGAACCAGCACCCCATTTAATGGCTGCTATGCAAAGTATGGGGGCTTTTGTGAATGTTTCTGGGGCGTTGCGGAATTTAGCCCAGGATTTGGTGAAAATATCCCACGATTTACGGTTAATGGATTCTGGTCCCAAAACCGGATTTAAGGAAATTCAACTTCCTCCAGTCCAACCTGGTTCTTCAATTATGCCCGGAAAATATAATCCTGTGATGGCAGAGATGACATCAATGGTATGTTTTCAGGTAATGGGATATGATAATGCGATCGCTTTTGCCGCCCAAGCTGGACAATTAGAATTAAACGTAATGATGCCCCTCATTGCCTATAATTTAATTCACAGCATTGAGATTTTAGGTAACACAATTTTGGCTTTAACCACAAGCTGTATTCAAGGAATTACTGCTAACAAAGAACGTTGTTTAGCCTATGCTGAAGGCAGTTTAGCATTAGTCACCGCCTTAAATACCCACATCGGTTATTTGAATGCTGCGGCTGTAGCTAAGGAATCTTTAGAAACAGGTAAATCTCTCCGGCAAATAGTTCTCGAAAAAGGTTTAATGACAGAAACAGAATTAGCAACAGTCCTGGATTTAGACCAAATGAGTGCAATTGTTCCTTTAAAATAAGTACAAAATACAAGATCCCCGACTTCTTTAAGAAGTCAGGGATCTGATTGATAGCCTATTAAGGAAATATCTCAAAACCAGCACAATGTAGTGGACTAATAATACTAAAAATAGGTTTATTTAAAGTAAAAATCTTAGTAATATTCATCCTTTCCGCAATAGCAACAATCGTTGCATCCACAAAGTTTAACTTACTATCAGTATATTGGTCTAGAATCTCCATCACCCTTTTTAAATCAGTTTTATCAATCCCTTCAATAATGACATTACTATTAGCTAATTCAGTTAAAACCTCTCTTGTTGTCGGATATCCTAACCGAGAAGCAAGCAAATGACAAACTTCAGGTAAAACTGTTGTTGGTAAAACCAATACTTCCTTTGAATCAACTATAACATCAAGGATACGCCCATAATTTTCGTCCTTAATATCAACAATTGCCACTAAGAAACTTATATCTAAAATAGCCGTCATGATTATTTATTTACCTCATGATTAAATTCCTTGATACCTCTAGTTGGAACAATTTCCAGTTCTCCGTTTTCTGTATCTCTGTCTGATAAATTGGATTCACTAGACTCTCCTATACCAGCAATACTTAATAAAAAATTACTCTCCCCTGGTTCATTATGAATAGCCGCAGGAGTTAAATTAAGCTTAAAAAGTAAAGATTCAATAAAATCAGCTAATTCAGGAAGTGCTGCCAGTGGAAGTTCATTAATAGCTTGAGATAATTGTTCGTGGGTGAGACTTACAGAATCCATAATTGATATCATCCTTCTATCGAAATAACTTTTATCTGTTTTCAAAGAAATTGGTATTAATTTCTTCTTGGTTTTCCTATTCTTATATAAATTTAGTTTCTATTGTTATATAGTAACGCAATTATTCCCCATGCAAACACAAAAACTATTTGTTAGTCTAATTCGGGTTAAACCCTTAAACCAATTAAGTAGAACGGCTTGAATAATTCAAAGTTTGTAGTGAGGAATTTATTCGTCATTTGAGGGCTGAAGCCCTCACTACGAAATCATCTCCAGATTTTTTACATTACTTAATCTACTTTGATTTATTTTCGTCTACTTACTTAGATGTAAAGTTGCACAGAATCATAAAATTCATTAATTAATTCATCCATTTTTATCTGCGTTTATCTGCGGTCAATTATTCTGTAAATCTTATTCAACTTCTTGATATTGACTATCTGTACTATTAAGAAATATAAATTAATTGTAAAAAATAGCCTAACTCCCTTACGAATATAGGCTTTTGGGGAATTTGTCATTATTTATTAGCCAAGGCTTGACATTATTTATGGTAAATACTACCATAAATAAAGAGACATTCTTGGTAGGGCATCTCAGATGACAACTTTCCTAGATATAGACTATGAAAGGAAAAATCCCGAATTAAATCTCAGTTGTGAGGATTACAGCTTACTAACAGACCTTTATCAGCTAACAATGACAGCTTGTTATGTTGGTGAAGGTATAGAACAGAAGCAAGCGAGTTTTGAATTGTTTGTCAGACGCTTACCTGATGGTTTTGGCTATTTAATAGCTATGGGTTTAGCCCAAGCTTTGGAATATTTGACTAAATTCCGGTTTAATGACAGTCAAATTGCTGATTTGCAGTCAACGGGAATTTTTACCCACGCAAATGAGCGTTTTTGGCAGCTTTTGCGGGAAGGTTGCTTTACTGGAGATGTGTGGGCAGTTGCGGAAGGAACAGCGATATTTGCAAATGAACCTATACTGCGAATAGAAGCACCCTTATGGCAAGCGCAAATAGTAGAAACATATCTTTTAAATACTCTGAATTATCAAACTCTAATTGCCACCAAAGCCGCAAGATTAAGGGATATAGCGGGAGAAAAAGCCACACTTTTAGAATTTGGTACACGCAGGGCTTTTAGTCCCCAAGCCTCGCTATGGGCAGCGCGGGCGGCTTTGGCAGGTGGTTTAGATGGTACTTCCAATGTGTTAGCGGCGCTACAACTAGGACAAAAACCAAGTGGGACAATGGCACACGCTTTAGTTATGGCTTTATCAGCGTTAGAAGGGAGTGAAGAACAGGCTTTTACGGCATTTCATCAATATTTTCCCGGTGCGCCATTATTAATTGATACATATGATACCGTTGCTGCGGCGGAGAAATTAGCAGAAAAGGTCAATGCTGGAAAAATGGAATTATCTGGAGTCAGGTTAGATTCTGGGGATTTAGTCAGTTTATCAAAACAAGTGCGATCGCTCTTACCGAATATATCAATATTCGCCAGTGGTGATTTAGATGAATGGGAAATTAGCCGACTCAAGCAAGAAGGGGCAGAAATTGATAGTTATGGATTAGGCACAAAATTAGTTACAGGTTCACCAGTCAATGGAGTTTATAAACTTGTAGACATTGAAGGAATTCCCGTCATGAAAGAATCAAGTGGTAAATTCACTTATCCAGGTAAAAAACAAATTTTTCGATCCTTCTTAGATGGTAAAATACATAAAGATAGATTAGGCTTAACAGAAGAAAAATCTGACCATGAAAAATCTTTATTACAGTTAGTAATCAAAGCAGGTAAACAATTACAAACACCAGAAACTTTAACAATCATTCGTCAACGAACTGCGGCATCAGTTGCTAGTTTACCAGCAGAAACAAGAAGAATAGAAAATCCCACTTCCGTCAAAATTGAAATATCAGAACCATTACAGAAATTGACAAATAAAACGAAAAAAAGAGATAAATTAATATAATTTCTCTTACCTCTGCGTCCTCTGCGTCTCTGTGGTTCGTTTAAATTACTCTAAAAATTGCAAAAAAGCAGAATCAAAAATCATGAAAATAGCCTTATTTGGTACAAGTGCTGATCCGCCAACTGCTGGGCATTTAATAATTCTCAAGTGGCTATCTAAACATTATGATTGGGTGGCTGTATGGGCGGCGGATAATCCTCTAAAATCCCAACAAACGCCTTTACCGCACAGGGCAGCAATGTTAGAACTGTTAATTAAAGATATCAATGTTGCTAACCAAAATATTGCCTTAGAACAAGATTTGAGTAGTTGGAAAACTCTAGAAACTGTAGGTAAAGCAAAATTAAAATGGGGAGAAGATATTGAATATACTTTAGTAATTGGGGCTGATTTAGTAAAGCAATTACCGCGCTGGTATCATGTTGAAGATTTATTACAACAAGTGCAATTACTGGTAATTCCCAGACCAGGATATATAATAGATGATTCTAGTTTAGAAAAAGTTAAACAAATCGGAGGAAAAATTAAAATTGCAAATTTAATTGGTTTAGATGTTTCCTCTACCGCCTTTCGTGAACAAGGAGATATTAATACTCTCACACCTCCCGTCATTGCCTATATTCATCAACAGCATTTGTACGAATGCCAATACGTAACCAAAAAAAGATTCTAAACTCCATAAATCAACAACCTTTAGCTGACTTTAAAGTTGGTGTTGATAATGTGATTTTTTCTGTAGATACTGCTCAAAATCGGTTGTTAGTTCTCTTGGTTATGCGACAGCAAGAACCATTCTTAAATGATTGGAGTCTTCCTGGTACTTTAGTCCGTCAAGGAGAATCTTTAGAAGATGCTGCTTATCGGATTATGGCTGAGAAAATAAAGGTAAATAATCTTTATTTAGAACAACTTTATACTTTTGGTGGTCCAAACCGTGACCCCAGGGAAAAAATTGATAGCTATGGAGTCCGTTATTTATCAGTTAGTTACTTTGCTTTAGTCAGATTTGAAGAAGCAGAATTAATTGCCGATAAAGTGGCGTGTATTGCTTGGTATCCTGTCAAACAATTACCACAATTAGCATTTGACCATAATGAGATTATTACCTATGGACATAGAAGATTAAAAAACAAATTAGAATATAGTCCTATAGCTTTTGAAGTCTTACCAGAAACTTTTACTTTAAACGATTTGTATCAACTATACACTACAGTTTTAGGAGAATGTTTTGCCGATTATTCTAATTTTCGAGCGCGGTTACTCAAATTGGGCTTTTTATCGGATACTGGCATTAAAGTATCACGAGGTGCTGGTCGTCCTGCAAGTTTGTATAGGTTTGATAAAGATGCTTTTGCACCATTTAAAGATAAACCTTTGGTGTTTATTTAAGGAATAATAGTTGAACGCAGATGAACGCAAATAGACGCAGATAAATTATGAAAATCGCTATCGCTCAAATTAATCCTATTATTGGTGATTTACTAGGAAATACTCAAAAAATCCTGGAAATGTCACAACAAGCAGCATCAGAAAATGTTCGTTTATTATTAACACCTGAATTATCTATTTGTGGGTATCCACCAAGGGATTTATTATTAAATCCTAGTTTTGTGGAATCAATAGATAAAACATTGCAAAAATTAGCTGAAGATTTACCCGCCAATTTAGCTGTATTGGTGGGAACTGTGGTTAAAAATTCCCAAGCGCACATTTCTGGAGGGAAAAATTTATTTAATAGTATGGCTTTATTAGAAAATGGCAAAATCCAGCAATTTTTTCATAAAAGGCTATTACCAACTTACGATGTTTTTGATGAAAAACGCTATTTTGAACCAGGACTACAAGCCAATTCTTTTAAATTAGATAATCTTCATATTGGTGTGACAATTTGCGAAGATTTATGGAATGATGAGGAATTTTGGGGTAAGCGGAGTTACGCAGTTAATCCCATTGCTGATTTAGCAAATTTAGGAGTTGATTTAATTGTTAATTTATCTGCTTCACCCTACACTGTTGGTAAACAACATCTGCGAGAAGCGATGTTAAAACATAGTGCAGTTAATTTTCAACAACCAATTATTTATACAAACCAAGTTGGCGGAAATGATGATTTGATTTTTGATGGACGGAGTTTTGCTTTAAATAAACAAGGTGAAATTGTTTGTCGTGCTAAAGGTTTTGTATCTGATTTTTTGACCGTTGAATTTAATGCCGATAAACAGGATTTACAATTAGGTCATATTTCCCCCATTGATGAATCTGAAGATAAGGAAATTTGGAATGCTTTGGTTTTGGGAGTTAAAGATTATGTGGGTAAATGTCGCTTTTCTAAAGTATTGTTAGGTTTAAGTGGGGGAGTTGATTCTGCTTTAGTTGCTGCCATTGCGACTGCGGCATTAGGAAAAGAAAATGTAATTGGTGTGTTAATGCCTTCTCCCTATAGTTCAGAACATTCTATTAGTGATGCTTTAGCGTTAGCAGCAAATTTAGATATTCAAACTCAACTTTTACCTATTGGGGAATTAATGCAAAGTTTTGATAAATCCCTAGATGATTTATTTGCCGGCACAGAATTTGGCATTGCGGAAGAAAATCTCCAATCTCGAATTCGTGGTAATTTATTAATGGCAATTTCTAATAAGTTCGGTTATCTGCTTTTATCTACTGGCAATAAATCGGAAGTTGCTGTTGGTTATTGCACTCTTTATGGTGATATGAATGGCGGTTTATCGGTCATTGCTGATGTTCCTAAAACCCGCGTTTATTCCCTCTGTAAATGGTTAAATTCCCATCAACAAAAAGAAGTTATTCCCGAAAATATTCTCACCAAAGCACCCAGCGCGGAACTTAAACCGGGTCAAGTTGACCAAGATTCCCTACCACCTTATGAAATTTTAGATGATATTCTCGACCGTTTGATTCATCAACATCAATCAGCAGCAGAAATTATTACCGCAGGTCATGAACCGGCAATTGTAGATAGGGTATTACAATTATTATCCCGTGCGGAATTTAAACGCCGACAAGCTGCACCAGGATTAAAAATCACTGACCGTGCTTTTGGGACTGGTTGGAGAATGCCTATTGCTAGTAGTTGGTCTGCGTTGAGAAATATATAGGAATCCGGTTTGATTCCTGATAGCGAAGCGTGGCGTTAGCCATATTTTCCTACGTAGGAAGGCAAGAGGCAATCATGCAAGAGGCAAGAGGATTCGAGAATATAAAGGTGTACCGAGTTCCGTTCAAAAATCAAATAGGAGTCCTATATCTATCTAAAGTAGTAAGTAAAGGTGAAAATCCCCATTCTGAAAAAGATTACCTTTGAGAGGAATTTATTTATGACAAGATTTGAACAAATTATATCAGCTATTGATACCCACACAGCAGGAGAACCAACACGAATTATCATGAGTGGTTTGCCGCCAATTCAAGGATCAACAATGGCAGCAAAGAAGCATTACATGAAACAGCATTTAGACCACATTCGCACTCTCCTGATGCAGGAACCTAGAGGACATAAAGATATGTTTGGGGCGATTATCATTCCACCAACAACTAATCGAGGACAATATGGCGTTATCTTTATGGATAATGCAGGTTATGTCGATATGTGTGGGAGTGGAATCATTGGCATCACTACAGCCCTAATTGAGATGGGGATGATTCCCAAGACCGAACCAGAAACAACGATTATTTTTGATACGCCCGCAGGCTTAGTTGAAAGTCATGCTAGGGTTGAAGAAAACCAAGTGTATGAGGTTTCTGTCGCTAATGTTTCTTCATTTTTATATGCCAAAGACATAGAACTTACTCTTCCTGATTTAGGCAAAATTACCATTGATGTATCCTTTGGAGGAAACTTTTTTGCTATTATTCAAGCAAAGGCTTTAGGTGTTTCACTTCAGCCTGACAATATTTCCAAACTGATCCAATTGGGAATGATGGTGAAAAGGGCAGTCAATAATCAATTGAAGGTGCAGCATCCCATAGAACAACATATTAATACAGTAGAAATCACAGCTATTTATGAGCAACCTGAACCTTTTAGACCCTACTCTAAAAATGTAGTGATTTTTGGCAATGGTCAAATGGATCGCTCGCCATGTGGTACTGGTACTTCAGCTATTATGGCTACACTATATGGCAGGGGTAAACTCCAATTGGGTGTCGAATTTACTAGCGAGAGCATCATCGGTAGTAACTTCAAAGGCAAAGTAATTAAGGAAGTTCAAGTAGGTGAGTTCGTCGCAGTAGATCCCATCGTTACTGGAGAAGCATTTATCACAGGAATTCAACAGTTTGTAGTAGATCCAAATGATGCGATGAAATACGGGTTTGTTATTGCTTAATAACTAAGTTTGTTCTCCTGGGATTAATTCCTTCTACATTTTTTCTACAATTTGATGGAACAATTTCTCTGATTTTCTTGCTACCCTCAAAGTAGAGTTCAAATTCCAAACAACAAGGTGGCAAAAGATCAGCCGCTGTGTTTATTAATCAAACTCCTCAGAAATAGAGAGTATGGGAGGGGAAATATGCTCAATGTTGTGCGTCGTAGTCAAATTATCGGTTCAATAGCCATAGATAGCTCGACATCTGCTCGTTTTGCTGAGTTAGAAGAAGTCTGGCTGGATGATTCCGGGCGTATTGCCTATTTTTCGGGTGAGGAAGCTTATAACTATTGAAAAGAATTAAATCCCAGTCAAAAAGACCTTTAAAAGATGCGGCTGCTGTTAATTCTACAAGGTGGGATTTATTTCAAACTTTGAAAGAAACTGGATTACCAATTGCAACGGCTTCTGGTGGAAGGACAAAATTCAATAGGAAAAAATTAAATCTTACCAATACCTTGTCCAAATCGAAAAAAGTCTTGATTTGTAGGTTGGATTGAGGTACGTTCACGAAGTTTGGCGTATCCCTGCGGGAGCCGCAGGCATCAGCCATAACCCAACAAATGCGTCGGGTTGCGCTGTCGCTTAACCCGACCTACAAAAAATGGACAAGGTATTGTTAGTGATTTATTTTAATAAAGAGGTATAAAAATATGTTACGAAGATTCCGGAATCGGACGCAAGCGGGTAAACTCTTAGCTGCTCAGTTAACAGAGTATGCCAATCGTCCAGATGTTTTAGTATTGGGGCTTCCCCGTGGCGGTGTGCCTGTGGCTTATGAGGTAGCAAAGGAACTTGATGCCCCATTAGATGTTTGCTTGGTGCGGAAACTCGGTGTACCTGGACACAAAGAACTTGCCATGGGTGCGATCGCCACCGGAGGGGTGCGTGTAATTAATGAGAATGTCGTTGATTGGTTGCGGATTTCCCCAGAAACTATTAATCAAGTAGCAGCTATCGAAATGCGGGAATTAGACCGCCGTAGCCATAGCTATCGGGGTAATCTTTCCCTACCAAAAGTTAAAAATCATACTATTATTCTAGTTGATGATGGCATTGCTACGGGTGCTACTATCCGAGCAGCGATCGCTACATTGAAAAAGCAACAGCCTGGTAAACTGGTGGTTGCAGTTCCAGTTGCAGCAGCATCTACCTGTGAAGAACTGCAAGCAGAAGTAGATCAGGTTGTGTGCGTAATGATGCCAGAAGATTTGTGTGCCATCGGTATTTGGTACGAAGATTTTCAGCAAACAACCGACACAGAGGTATGTGAACTGTTGACAAGGCAAAAATTACTAAGTAGGTGAGCGTTGAAAATTGTCGTTATGGCAAGGCAAAAGGCAAGAGGCAAGAGTGAAGAGGGTTTGGGCGATTTTACATTTCTTTACACAGTTTGGTTTTATTGTGTTCACCTACTTAGTAGCTAATAATTCGTAAATGGAGGTTGAGGTGATGGATAGAACATTAACACAGCACCCCCAAGAACATCTGGTGTCAGTGACAGCAGGTAAGGTTAACTTAGAGGGGAATTTGATGATTCCAAATGGTGCTATGGGTGTAGTATTGTTTGCTCATGGCAGTGGTAGCAGCCGGCACAGCCCTCGTAATCGCTATGTTGCCGGAGTCTTACAACAGGCGGGACTAGCAACTTTATTAATTGATTTGCTCACTGCTGAAGAAGAAGAAATTGATTTGCGAACCAGACACTTACGCTTTGATATTGGGTTGTTAGCATCGCGGTTAGTTGGGGCTACGGATTGGTTACAACAGAACCCAGATACTTGTAACCTCAAAGTAGGTTACTTTGGTGCTAGTACAGGAGCAGGTGCAGCCCTGGTTGCTGCCGCAGAATGTCCAGAGGCAGTACAAGCTATTGTTTCCCGTGGTGGACGACCTGATTTAGCGGGTTCAGCATTATCTCATGTCAAAGCACCAACACTGCTCATTGTTGGCGGTTACGATACGCCCGTCATAGCAATGAATGAGGATGCACTGGCACAGTTGCACTCAGTAAAACGGCTGGAGATTATTCCTAGAGCCACCCATTTATTTGAAGAACCAGGTAAATTAGCAGCAGTAGCACAACTGGCGAGTGAATGGTTTACGCACTACCTCAGGTAAAAGATTAAATCCTCTATTAACGTAAGTTGCTATACTATACTCAACACGGCTTAATTATTTGATTTAAGC
>NZ_VILC01000127.1:0-11263 GCF_009712065.1 Aphanizomenon sp. UHCC 0183
GTTAGAGAGAAATAAAATGTTGAAAAGATTTAATGACCCGCATCATGATCGAGAATATTGGCAGCGGTTAAAACCGCACGGGTAGGCTTTCCCCCGCGCTCTAAAGAGACGCGGCTCCCAGCCTTCCCGCGATCCCCTGGTGGGAGATGTCCGCTTTTTAGGAATTAACCCTTGTCAACGTTGTGTAGTCCCCATGCGGGATTCTTATACAGGGGAAGCTTATCCAAACTTTCAAAAAATCTTTGGGCAAAAACGCCAAGCAACTATGCCTACTTGTGTAAATACAGCGCAATTTAATCATTTTTATAGATTAAGTGTAAATACCAGAGTTCCCGTTACGGAAGCGGGGAAAATGATCACTCTGGGCAGTAGTATCGAAATATGCCAATAAAAAATTAGTAACAAAAAAATCTAAATTTTCCTGATGACAGTCTGCAATTTCCAGTGAAATAAACGCATAATGGAAATGTGACTGATTTATTAGCCCCTTTACAATCCCTAAAACAAGGTAATTGGTTCAAATTAATTTGCGGAGCCAGTTATCAACATCTTCCTGCGGTCAGAAATCTCACGTTAGCCTACACTTTGGCAGGTGCTGACTGTGTAGATGTGGCTGCCGACCCGGCAGTTATTGCCGCTACCCAGGAAGCTTTACTAGTAGCCCAAAGCTTGGTAGATGATGCCCAGAAGCGAGGCTTTGCTTTTACAGGTAATTTACCTTTGTTAATGGTTAGTCTCAATGATGGTGAAGATCCCCATTTTCGGAAAGCTGAGTTTAATGATCAGGACTGTCCTAGCGATTGTTCCAGACCATGTGAAAAAATTTGTCCAGCCCAAGCAATTTTATTTAACAATACCAAAGATGATTTTTCTGGAGTAATTTCTGAAAAATGTTATGGCTGTGGCCGTTGCCTTCCTATCTGTCCTTATGGGATAATTTATACAAAATCTTATGTGTCAACGCCAGGAGCGATAGCTTCGCTCGCCAGGGGCAACGCACCATTGATTATGTCAACGGGAATAGATGCTTTAGAAATTCATACTCAAGTGGGGCGGTTGGCAGAATTCCAACGGTTATGGGACGCAATGACACCTTGGGCAGATAAATTAAAATTGGTAGCCATCAGTTGTAACGATGGAGAAGGGTTAATTGATTACCTACAAGCTATTTACAATTTGATTGTCCCCCGTCCCCAGTTTCTGATTTGGCAGACTGATGGACGTTCTATGAGTGGTGATATTGGTGATGGTACTACCATAGCCACAATAAAATTAGGACAAAAAGTTTTGACAGCAAACCTACCGGGATATGTGCAGTTAGCAGGCGGCACTAATAGCTACACCGTTCCCAAATTGCGGAGAATGGGACTGTTGAATGATTTTGGATTGCCGATTTTAGATTTTGGATTAGAAGAACACAATCTAAAATCCAAAATCCAAAATCCAAAATCCAAAATAGCCGGGGTTGCCTATGGTAGTTACGCTCGTGTATTGCTGTCACCCATTCTTGACCAATTGGAAAACAAGGAGGTGATTAACACTGATAGTCAAGGCAATATTCCCTTAGAAGAAGAACCGGAATTACTGTGGGAGGCTGTAAGGCTTGCCCATACTCTCGTTTCCCAGATTAAGTCTGGGCAGTAACGCTCCAACCATGTCTCTAAAAACGTCAAGTCACCAATAGAAAGCATGACGATTACAGAAGATCTCCAAAAGTTGTTAGATATTTTGCCTCAAGACCTCCAAGAAAAATTAGAGAATCATCCGAAAGGGGATATTTTAGTTGAGGTAGTCTTGGATTTAGGCCGTCGCCCTGAAGCTCGGTTTCCCCATGCAGCGGAGTATCTGAGCGAAACACCAGTCACTCAAGCACAGATAGATGATTGCATTCAACGAGTTGGAAATTTTGGGGGGGATAATCGGGCTGGAATTGAGAAAACTTTGCATCGGATCAGTGCTATCCGCAACCGTAGTGGTAAGATTATTGGCTTAACTTGTCGTGTCGGCAGGGCAGTATTCGGAACAATTGCCATGATCCGCGATTTGGTGGAAACTGGTCAATCAATTCTCATGCTGGGTCGTCCTGGTGTTGGTAAAACTACAGCTTTAAGAGAAATCGCCCGTGTGTTGGCGGATGATTTGCATAAGCGAGTGGTGATTATTGACACATCTAACGAAATTGCTGGGGATGGTGATGTTGCTCACCCAGCCATTGGTCGTGCAAGACGGATGCAAGTTTCTAAGCCAGAGTTACAACATCAAGTCATGATTGAGGCTGTGGAAAACCATATGCCAGAAGTCATTGTCATTGATGAAATTGGTACAGAACTGGAAGCTTTAGCAGCCCGGACAATTGCCGAACGCGGGGTGCAATTGGTGGGAACTGCCCACGGTAATCAGATTGAAAACCTGATTAAAAATCCTACTCTGTCGGACTTGGTTGGGGGAATTCAGGCTGTGACGCTGGGAGATGATGAGGCTAGACGGCGTGGTTCGCAAAAGACGGTTTTGGAACGCAAAGCTCCGCCTACTTTTGAGATTGCTGTGGAAATGTTGGAACGGCAACGCTGGGTAGTTCATGAGTCTGTGGCTGATACGGTTGATACGTTGTTACGTGGTCGTCAACCTACTCCACAAACTAGAACTGTTGATGATCATGGCAAGGTTGGTATTGTTAGACAGTTGGCTGTAGTCAATGGTGGCAATGGTAATGGTCACGTTACTAATGTGGAAGAATCTTTCCTCTCTGCTAAACCTAATGGTTGGCGTTCTTCTGGACAAATGGTGGCTTTACCACCTTTATCTCTGGATAGAGAAAGACCAACGGGACGCAGTGAATTTGACCGGTTGTTGGATGAATCTTTCAATTACTCGGAAAGTTTTGATTTTGCCAGCCGTAAACAAGCAGGTCCTAATGGGGAAGATTTACCATTGCATATTTACCCCTATGGGGTGAGTCGTCACCAATTGGAACAGGTGATTAATGTGCTAACTTTGCCAGTGATATTGACCAAAGACTTAGATAGTGCAGATGCTATTTTGGCATTGCGATCGCACGTCAAAAATCACGCTAAGTTAAGACAAATGGCTAAGGCTCGTCATGTACCCATTCATGTGATCAAGTCCAGTACAATTCCCCAAATTACTCGCAGTCTCCGCCGCTTACTGAATATTGATGATCCAGATATTGGCGATGATCGAGAATTACAACTGTTATTACACAATGGTAGTGATGATGAAATGGACGCTTTGGAGGAAGCAAGACTTGCTGTAGAGCAAATTGTCATCCCTAAAGGTCAGCCTGTGGAGTTACTACCCCGTTCTTCCCAAGTGCGAAAAATGCAGCATGAGTTGGTAGAACATTATCGCCTCAAATCCGATAGTTTTGGCGACGAACCTAATCGGCGGTTAAGAATTTACCCGGCGTAGGTTGTTGATAAATTTCCCCTGAAAGGATTGTTTTTACATCTTTTCAGGGGATTTTTTTATTGTTTATTTGTGAGAATCAGGATGTCCAGGATTTAAGGATTTACACCGATTATTTTTGATTTATTCTTCTGCTTGTTTTAAAACTTGTTCATATAGTTTCGTATTTACCCAATATTGAGCTATATATGGCGGTATGCACTTGAGTGAGATACAGTCAGTCAATCGCAAACTCTGTAGGGGCGCAGGGTCTGCGCCCTCGATTATATTGCATCAAGCGCGATAACCGCTATAAATCATCATATAATTGTAAATTAATAGAACTCATAGACTATTCTCCTTGTGTTAATTACAAAAAGGATTTACAGGATCGTTCTTGCCTTTCTTGCATAATGTCAAGAGGCAAGAGTGAAAAGGGTTTGGGCGATTTTACATTTCTTTACACAGTTTGGTTTTATTGTGTTCACCTACTTACTCCCGAATGGGCGCAGGCCCTGCGCCCCTACCTCCTGATAGCGCAGCGTGGCGTTAGCCATACTTCTAGTAGTTCGTCAAATTTATTTTGACGGGTAATGATCGGAAAAAACTTCTGTTCTCCCCTACCTACCTCCCCTACCCCCCCTACCTCCCCTACTCTCCCTACCTCTCCTACCTCCCCTACCTCCCCTACCTCCCCTACCTCCCCTACCTCCCCTACCTCTCCTACCTCCCCTACCTCCCCTACCTCTCTTCTCCCCCTGCTTGCCTTCACCCGTCATTTTCGGGTTGACAGACTACTAACCCTCACAGATAACTTTTTCAGCAAACCCTAATTATTACCACCTAAAAGAAACAAACTAATTAACGTGCCACTATTCCAAAGACTGTGGAGAAGCATAGAAGAAAGTAGATTGCGCGATCGCGTGTAAACTATTCCTAAGACTATTCCTAATGCTGTCAGCGGGAGTATTTCTGATAAACTGAGGTGAGCAGCGGCAAATAACAAACTACTGATCAAAATTGCCCCCCAAACCGAAGTATAACGAGTCAGAGATGGTAATAAAAAACCTCGAAATAGAAACTCCTCAAAAAATGGTGCAGCTATAGCTGCGGTAAAGAAAAATATGCCCAATGCAGTATTATCCCGGCTTTCTAGTGCCATTTGCAAAAGTGGATTACTGCCACCTTGTCCTTGCCACAATTTTTGATTAATCAGTGATACTACTACCACAATCGGTAAAGCCGTGCAATAGCCACCGAATCCCCACAAAACCCAATTACCGAAGAAATTGAAGCGAAACCAGTTGTTAGGAAGAGGGAAAAAACGCCTAATGGAAAAATATAGAACTGACAAAGAACCAAAAGCCACTAACATATAACTAACTAAAACCACAGAAGCTTCAATTCTGGCATTTCCTGTACCACGAGGAATAGGTAAAATAGATAATAATTCGGGGATAAATAATTGTCCCATTAAGAAAAATCCGAGGACAAAAACCTGAATAATTATTTCCCAATTCCAAGGAGTTGACCAAACTAAATCACTATTTGTAGCTAGTATGGATTCTCGACCTTTAAGCAATCGTTGAACCAATAAGAAAAGCAGCAGAATTAGCCCTAGAAAAGCTGTTAAGGTGGGGATAGTCGCAATTACCGCTAATTTTAACAATGCTTGGGTTGCCGCTGCTTGTTGGGCAATTTTCAGAGAGGATAAAGCTTCCTGACGTTGTTGAAGTTGATATAATTTTTCTAACGCTGTAGAACGAAACCAACTATCTAAATTTTGTTGAATTAGCTGTTCAGCTTTAGGAAATAACCGGGGAGGTTGACTCCACATTCCGCTTAATACTTGGGCAGTTTCTTGATATTTAGAATTGATATTTGATGATTGCTGTAATTGATTCCAAGTTTTAATAGCGTTGTCTGTTTCCTGTTGCTGTGCTTGTAAAATTCCCAGCCGCAAATCTACTTCTGCTAATAATTTTTCTTGTTGTTGGATAGATTTTTGTAAACTTTTTTCTTCTGCGGAAACTGGAGTTGCTGGCGAAGATTGCAGTTTTACTAATTTTTTATTAGTTGCCTCTAAACTAGTTTTGACAGATTCACTCGCTTCTTGATATTGCTTTGTCGCGCTCATCTTAGGATTAGCACCGAGAATAGATTCTTGAAGTGTTTGAATACTTTCGTCGCTACTGTCTTCTGGTTGCCATGCCTGAGCTTGTAAGACAATATTCGTCTGGTACAATTCTAGACGACTCTGGAACTGAGGTTTTTGCCAGCTACTTAATAAAGATAACCCTGACAACATTATCGCTAACAAAGTTAGCCCAATTAACAGCAACCGTTTAATTGTCATCTATCCCCCTTGAACTTACAAGTACAGGAGCATTAGCCCCTTGGCAATTATAAGCCAGTACCGCAGGGTAGAATTAAAATTTAAAAAAGTAGCTTAGATCAGGTTTATATGGGCTTTGAGCCATTGTTCTAGGTCGGTAATGTCCACAAAGTCTAATAATGCTTCTCCCAGGTCTTCTAGTAGTCTGTCAACCCGAAAATGACGGGTGAAGGCAAGCAGGGGGAGAAGAGAGGCAGGGGGGGCAGGGGAGGGAAGGGGGGGTTAGGTTTCTGAAGATTATCGGTTTCATCTAATACTTTTCAAACACCCTCTTAGGGAACACCAAAAAATAAATTACCCAATTTTGTGGGTATTTTTTTAATTGGAAGTCCCTTAGAGGAAGAGCTTCATCAACTGCATTCCTAGTCAGAGACTAGGAACGAGATGTGTTAGGGATTTGAGCTTAAGTTGACACCAATGAAGCTCTTGCTCTACCCATACAAATCTAATTTTGTCGTGATTTTATATAAAGTCTATGTCCCAACCATTTTGAGTATATAAGCCAGTACCGCAGGGTGAAATTAAAAATTCAGAAAAGTGTCCCAGATTAGGTGAAGCCTAACTCCTGACTTCTGCTATAGCTTTTCTCCTGTTAGCTATTGAGTGAAAGCGAACTTTATCCTAAAATAATCTAGTAGGAATTTGGTGAAGCGGTTTATTTTACTTGCCTCTTCTCTACTGAAAATGAATCAAAAGCAGTTAAAAGGAAGATAAGTCACCTGTGAGTAGCTCCTAAAGAAAAGCTAACAGCTTGATATTGGATGCTCAAAAAGGTAGGTTAGATGTTTTGAGTATCTTAAGAGTGTCAGTAACCCAGCCCTAAAGGGACTGGGCTTGCAAGAGTAATCAAGCAAGCCGTACTGACCAGACCACCCTGAGCGAAGTCGAAGGGTAGCCGTTATTTGAGTCACGACACCCACCGAATGCGTTGCCCCTTCGGGGTTCAGCAGTCGCTCATGGGGGAAACCCCCAAGACCGCGCTGCTTCACTAGTTCCCTGCTCTGTCATTTGCAATTAAACAGTTTTAAGGTCACTGAAACAGTGTTGCAAGTCTAAAAAGCTCTTATAACAGGTCGTTCGCGCCAGCGTGCCGGAGGCATCTAGCTAACATTACCCCAGAAATGGGAGTTGGTTTCCAGGTTCCAATCAAAAATCTGGTTTTAATTTTAATATCCACAGCGGTTAAAACCGCTCGTGTCGTTTCCCTCTCAGGTCTAAAGACGCGCTCGTTTCCCACTTACCGGGTATTCTTATGATGAAAAGTATGAAAGCTGAACATATTGATTTTCCAGTGCTACACTCAGAATTATTCTTACGTCATCGTCTACAGGTAGTAGAGGAATTGTGGGAGTCGGTGCTGCGTCAAGAATGCGGTCAAGAAATGGTGGATCTTTTGCGCCAATTGCGGGACTTATGTTCTCCAGAGGGACAAGCCACGAATGACCTAGCTGCCTCTGCTGTAGAATTGATTGAACAATTGAATATTAATGAAGCAATTCGTGCGGCGCGTGCCTTTGCGTTGTACTTTCAGTTGATTAATATTATTGAGCAGGAATACGAGCAAAAGCAGCAATTAAATCGCTATAGTGGAGAAACTGACGAGGACGTTTTCCCCAGTATAATTTATTCGACTAACCAGCGAGATGAAGAATTACCTGTTACGAAAGAAATAGGTAGTGATTTGATGACATCGGAAACTCCGCAAAAAGGAACTTTTGCGGCTTTATTTCCCCTGTTATTTAAGTTGAATGTTCCACCCCAACAAATTCAACGCCTGATTTCCCAACTGGATATCCGCTTAGTTTTCACTGCACACCCGACGGAAATTGTCCGTCATACTATCCGGGATAAACAGCGTCAGGTGGTTCATCTTTTGCAAAAACTAGATGAAGCCCAAAATCGTGCTAGTAGCTATCCTTGGGAAACTTTGGAAGTCAAGGAAAGATTACTGGAAGAAATTCGCCTGTGGTGGCGGACTGATGAGTTACATCAGTTTAAACCGACGGTTTTGGATGAAGTAGATTATGCTCTTCACTACTTTCAAGAAGTGTTGTTTGATGGTATTACGCAACTATACAAACGCTTCAAATATTCTTTGGGAGAAACTTTTCCCTGGTTACAACCACCAACGACAAATTTTTGCTCTTTTGGTTCTTGGGTAGGTTCAGACCGAGATGGTAATCCTTCGGTGACACCGGAAGTAACTTGGAAAACCGCTTGTTATCAACGAAAAATGGTGTTAGAGCGGTATATTAAGTCAGTTAAAGAGTTAGTGTCTTTATTGAGTGTATCTATGCACTGGAGTGATGTACTACCAGATTTGCTAGAGTCTTTGGAGTTGGATCAATCGCAGTTAAGTGGGGTGTATGATGATTTGGCGTTGCGTTTCCGCCAAGAACCTTATCGTCTGAAGTTATCTTACATTCTCAAGCGTTTGGAAAATACCCGCGATCGCAATTTGGCTTTATATAATCGGGAAACGCCAAACAATGAAGATGCACCAATGTACCGTTCTGGTACAGAATTTTTAACAGAATTGTTGTTAATTCAACGCAATTTAACAGAAACAGGTTTAAGTTGTCGAGAGTTGGAAAACTTGATTTGTCAAGTGGAAATATTTGACTTTAATCTGACTCAATTAGATATTCGTCAAGAATCATCCCGTCATGCTGACGCTATCAATGAGATTCTGGAATACTTACAACTCTTACCCCAGTCCTACAACGAATTATCAGAAGAACAAAGAATAGCTTGGTTAACTTCAGAATTGCAAACTCGTCGGCCATTGATTCCCGCTGAGTTACCATTTTCGGAAAAAACCAATGATGTAATTGAAACTTTCCGAATTTTGCGATCGCTACAACAAGAATTTGGCATTAAAATCTGTCAAACTTATATTATTAGTATGTGCCGTGAAGTTAGCGACGTACTAGAAGTTTTACTCTTAGCCAAAGAATCAAGTTTATTTGATCCTGTAGTTGCAGTGGGGACAATTCGCATCGTTCCTCTGTTTGAAACAGTAGAAGATTTACAACGTTCTAGAGGCGTAATGCGACAACTGTTTGAATTGCCTTTATATCGGGCAATGTTGGCTGGAGGTTACGCCGCAATTAACACTTCGACTTCGCTCAGTGCAAAAGCTTCGACTTCGCTCAGTGAAGAACAAGCACCTCCATCTATTTCTACTCTAAATCCTAACTTACAAGAAGTAATGTTAGGCTATTCCGATAGTAATAAAGATTCTGGTTTTTTAAGCAGTAACTGGGAAATTCATAAGGCTCAAAAATCACTTCAGAAAATCGCCGAAAGTTACGGTGTAAATCTGCGGATTTTCCACGGACGAGGCGGTTCTGTGGGACGTGGTGGCGGTCCTGCTCATGAAGCGATTTTAGCCCAACCAGGTCACAGTATTAGTGGCCGGATTAAAATTACCGAACAAGGGGAAGTCTTAGCTTCTAAATATTCCTTGTTAGATTTGGCTTTGTATCACCTAGAGACTATCACCACAGCCGTAATCCAAGCCAGTTTACTAGGAACAGGGTTTGATGACATCGAACCTTGGAATGAGATCATGGAAGAGTTATCTCATGCGTCACGTCAGCACTATCGTAATCTAATTTACGAACAACCTGATTTCATTGACTTCTTCCACCAAGTCACCCCCATTGAAGAAATCAGCCAATTGCAAATTAGTTCTCGTCCAGCCCGTCGTCCATCTGGTAAAAAAGATTTAAGTAGTCTGCGAGCTATTCCTTGGGTATTTAGCTGGACACAAACCCGGTTTTTATTACCTTCTTGGTATGGAATTGGCACAGCCTTACAAGAATTTTTGGACGCAGAACCAGAACAACATTTGAAATTACTTCGCTATTTTTACCTCAAATGGCCATTCTTTAAAATGGTGATTTCTAAAGCCGAAATGACCTTAGCAAAAGTAGACATGGAAATGGCACGTCACTATGTTGATGAATTGTCTAACCCTGAAGACAAACCGCGATTTGAGAAAGTTTTCGAGCAAATTTCCAGCGAATTCTTTCTCACCAGAGATTTAGTCTTAAAAATCACTGGACATCAAAAACTATTAGATGGTGATCCAGTATTACAACGTTCTGTACAATTAAGAAATGGAACAATTGTGCCGTTAGGATTTATTCAAGTTGCACTTCTAAAACGCCTTCGTCAATCAAAAAATGCCCCCACAACCGGAGTAATTCACTCTCGTTACAGCAAAGGAGAATTACTCCGAGGAGCATTATTAACCATCAACGGAATTGCTGCCGGCATGAGAAATACGGGTTGATAAAAAGCAAAAGGCGTAATTTCTTCCTTTGCGCCTCTGCGCCTCTGCATGAGACAAAAATATGATCAAAAAACGCATTCTTATTTGTACCTTTTTGGCACTTTCTTCCGGTTTTTTTACTGCTTTAATAGGTGGACAAATCACCGTCATGCAACATAGCCAAAAGTGTCAAAACCAGGCTTGGGGATTTAAACAAATGTGTAGTGCTTTAGTGACTCCGGGTGCAAGTTGGCAAGGTAGCACTGCGGGACTGTGGACAGGGACAATTTTAGGGGCATTTGTGGGTGGGTTGATTACTCGTAAATCTAGTGATTGGTAATTGGAGATATGGTTTTTTCTACACTTCTGGTTCTACTCCTAAAGCGCGTAATTGGGCGATGAGGCGATCGCTTTTTTCCTTTTCATATTCAGCCTGTTGGCGTTCATTTTCAGCCCGTTGGCGTTCATATTCAGCCCGTTGGCGTTCATATTCGGCTGTTTCATGACCATCAAGTAATAAATTACCATCTAAATCCCACCAACGTAGCCAAGGTAACTCCATATTTTGATATGTCCCTTGCCAAATACCTAATTCTACTCCCATAGGTGTAATCGGATAATGACCTCGTTTATTTGGTGGCAATAAATGATATTGTCCTTCCATGAGATGATATACTTCCACACTAGCTTTACTAACTTCGTAAATGCCATAAAAGGCAGGTTTAATCACTTGTTCATAAATCCAAAATTTCCCCTGCCAAGGTGTTTTATCTCTTTCTTCTGTGCCATTTCCTGATACAAATTCTAAAGCAATTAATGGAGAAATAAATTCTTGCCAAAGCACATAGGAACGTCTAACTTTACCATCTAATAATGGTGGCACATGAGGAACATAAAACCAATCTGGGGCTTCTGCACCTCGTTCTGGTGGTTCAGTTATTCGCCAATAAATACCGCTATCTTGACCTATAGCATATTGTCCATCAGCGTGGATTTTTTGTAATACTGGAATGATAGATTGAGTTAGTAGAATACTTTGAGGATGTTCCTGAAAATTCTTCACAAATTGTCCGTTAGATTCTGGTAGTTGAGTATGATCTGGGAGGCTGGTTTGTGTATAGGGAGGATCTGCGGTAAAGGTCATGATGTCCTCGTATTTTAGAAGGTTTATTGTAGTTAAGAAT
>NZ_VILC01000128.1:0-21780 GCF_009712065.1 Aphanizomenon sp. UHCC 0183
TACTAGGAACGAGATGTGGTAGGGATTTGAGCTTAAGTTGACACCAATGCACCTTCATCAACTCAGTTGGTAATGTTGTACTGGACATTCACGATATCTCAGATGTCAGGGAGTGTCGCGGTTAAAAGTATTCAGTATGTCACAGTTCGAGAGAAACCGAAAGACATCTTTTGTTGTCTCCTTTTTGTGCTTACTCATTGAATTTATGACAAATTTCTTGACAAAAGATATGAAATCTGCTAATAATTGTAATTTGTGGAAACTTTACCCTTTAATATAATCTCTTGGCTAACGTCATTGTCATAGGTGCCCAGTGGGGCGATGAAGGAAAAGGTAAAATAACTGACTTACTCAGCCGCTCCGCAGACGTGGTGGTACGTTATCAAGGGGGAGTTAACGCTGGGCATACAATCGTAGTCCAAGGTCAGACGTTTAAGCTGCACTTAATCCCCTCTGGTATTTTGTATCCAAAAACCGAATGTATCATTGGCTGTGGCACAGTCATAGATCCACAGGTTTTGATCAAAGAACTCGAACAACTAGAACAATTAAATATTTCTACGGCTAATCTGTTGATATCTCAGACGGCTCATGTCACCATGCCCTATCATCGCATGATTGACAAGGCATCCGAGGAAGTCCGGGGAAATCATAAAATCGGGACAACAGGTAGAGGCATTGGTCCCACCTACGCGGATAAATCGGAACGTACAGGCATCAGGATGTTAGACCTGATGGACACCGATGGACTGCCTGAGCAGTTAGAACGGACGATAAACTATAAAAATACCATTTTAGAAAAGCTGTATAATCTACCACCCTTGAATCCACAAGCAGTGATTGAGGAGTATTTAGGTTATGCAGAACGCTTGCGTCCTTTTGTCGTTGATACATCGTTGAAAATCTATGATGCAGTTTTACGGCGACGAAATATTTTGTTTGAAGGCGCACAAGGGACATTGCTTGATCTGGATCATGGAACTTATCCCTACGTCACATCCTCCAACCCAGTCGCTGGTGGGGCTTGCGTTGGTAGTGGATTAGGTCCGACAATGATAGATCGGGTAATTGGTGTATCCAAAGCCTATACTACAAGAGTGGGAGAAGGTCCATTCCCCACAGAACTAAATGGCGAAATTGGGGACTTGCTAGGCGATCGCGGTGCAGAATTTGGCACAACTACAGGGCGTAAACGTCGCTGTGGTTGGTTTGATGCGGTTATCGGGCGTTATGCAGTCCGTATTAACGGCATGGATTGCATGGCACTCACTAAACTGGATGTTCTCGATGAACTAGAGGAAATCAATGTTTGTGTGGCTTATGAAATTGATGGTGAACGCTGCGAAGACTTCCCCACCAGCGCTCGTCAGTTCGCTCGTTGTCGTCCCATCTACAAAACTGTACCGGGGTGGCAAGTTTCAACAAGTCACTGTCGTACCCTGGAAGAGTTACCACAAAAAGCACTGGACTATCTGAAATTCTTAGCAGAATTAATGAAAGTGCCGATCGCAATTGTTTCCTTGGGAGCAAGTCGTGATCAAACTATCATTGTCGAAGACCCGATTCACGGTCCCAAACGCGCACTGTTACAACCCAACGGTACACCTGTTTAGTCATTGGTCATTGGTCATTGGTCATTGGTCATTGGTCATTGGTCATTGGTTAGTAGCAAAATAACTGACAACAGACAACAGACAACGAATAACTAACAATTAACAAATTAACAAATTATATGGCGATCGCACTCGAATCTAAACCCCGTCCCGAAGGTAGCAAACCCAGAGCTTTGCGCCGTTCAGGCTTAATTCCCGCCAACTTGTATGGTCACAAAGGAATTGAATCAATTGCTCTAGTTCTTGACGCTAAAGTTGTAGAACGCCTGCTCAAGCAAGTTACCCCCAACAAAACCGAAATAGAACTCAGCATTCCTGAATTAGAGTGGACTGGTACAACCGTAATCCGCGAACTTCAGATCCACCCAGCCAAAGGCACACCTTATCACCTAAGTTTTTTTGCTGGCGCTAAAGGCTAAAATTCAGGTAATACAGCAGGAGTCAGGAAGTAGGGGCGCAGGGCCTGCGCCCAGTCAAGAGTCAGGAGTAAAACTGGCTTTGTGTATAGGTTTCAATTTAGATTGTGTACGCAATCTGCTGTAATAAAGAAGAGAACCAGGGTTAGCCCTGGTTTTTTTGTGGAAAAATTATTTATAGTAGGGAACGGGGAACAGGGAACAGTCCAGAAATTTTCCCATTACCAATCACCAATTACCAATTACCAATAAAAATGACAGAAACCAATCTCCCGAATTTAATCTTACAAATGTTACAACCAGGATTTTATCCCCATCCCGTAACAGAACCAATTCAACTAATTCAAACTCATATTTCCTATGTCCTCCTCACCGGGGATTATGCTTACAAACTCAAAAAACCAGCCAACTTTGGTTTTTTAGACTTTTCCACCTTAGAAAAACGGCATTATTTTTGTCAAGAAGAACTGCGACTAAATCAAAGAGGTGCAGGTGAATTATATTTAGAAGTTCTTCCCATCACCGTAGTAGGTGAACAATACCATTTAGGTGGCACAGGAGAAGCCGTAGAATATGCAGTAAAGATGCGTCAATTTCCCCAAGAAACCCTATTTAGTAAACTTTTTGCCAGTGGAAATTTGTCAGAAAGTCACTTAGAAGAATTGGGACGAGTTGTAGCTGAATATCATGCAAACACCGAGACCAACGATTATATTCGCAGTTTTGGAGAAGTCTCCCAAGTCCGATTAGCAATTGATGAGAATTATCAACAAGCTGAAAAATATATTGGTGGACCCCAAACAAAAGAACAATTTGAGGAAACAAAACAATATACAGACAACTTCTTTCTCCAACATCCAGAACTATTTAAAAGCAGAATTGACAATAACTATATTCGTGAATGTCACGGCGATTTGCACCTCAGAAATATTGCTCTTTGGCATGACAAAATTATGCTATTTGATTGTATAGAATTCAACGAGCCTTTCCGCTTTGTGGATGTCATGTATGACGTAGCATTTACAGTCATGGATATTGAAGCCAGAGGACGGAAAGACTTAGGAAATGCCTTTTTAAATACCTACGTAGAGCAAACTGGAGACTGGGAAGGTTTACAGGTATTACCTTTATACTTAAGCCGTCAAGCCTATGTACGAGCTAAAGTAAATTCCTTTTTATTAGATGATCCTAATATCCCGGCTGCGGTCAAAGAAGAATCTGCAAAAACCGCATCTGCATATTACCGTCAAGCCTGGGAATATACCAAACCCCAACAGGGAAAACTGATTTTAATGTCAGGATTATCTGGTGCTGGTAAAAGTACCACAGCTAAATATTTGTCCCGGAAACTCAACGCAGTTCATCTCCGTTCTGATGCTGTGCGTAAGCATTTAGCAGGAATTCCCCTCCTAGAAAAAGGTGGTGATGAAATCTACACACCAGAAATGACCCAAAAAACCTATAGCCGATTATTAGCATTAGGAATTATACTGGCTAATCAAGGTTGGTCTGTGATTTTAGATGCCAAATATGATCGCCAGGATTTACGGGAGACAGTTATTTCCCAAGCTACACAGCATCAATTACCTGTACATATTATCAACTGTACCGCACCCCTAGAAGTCATCAAAGAACGACTCCTGAACCGTACTGGTGATATTGCTGACGCAACCGCTGATTTATTAGCATCGCAAATCAAGCAATCTGAACCATTTACAAATCTCGAACAACCTTATATAACAGTTGTGGATACAACTCAACCGCTAGACACGCAATTATCAAAACTGATTTAATTTTTGTCTAGTTAACTTAGGGTTCAGCATTGCGCTTTCCTCGTTCCCATACTCTGTATGGGAATGAACTCTAAAGGCTCTGCCTTCAATCATAGTAAAGGCAAAATGTCTATGATAGCATTCTCATTCAAATAGTAGAGGCAGAGCCTCTGTGATAGCATTCCCAGTCAGAGACTGGGAACGAGATAAACGAGATAAGAGACTTCCAATAAATAAATTATCCTAAGAAACGAACCACAGAGGCACAGAGTACACAGAGAGAGAATTTCTGCATCAGTTTTGGGACATTTTTTTATTTGGAAGTCTCTAAACGAGATATAATTATTCTTTCTCCTGATTTCTAGCATTATGGCACCAAAAAATAATCTACTAGGCGATATTTTCTCTTCCTCTCCTAACTTTCTTTCTCAATTGTTATTTGGATTATTTTTATTTATTATCTCCAGAATTGCTAATGCTTCAGTTCCTCTCAGTTTATTTATAGCCATTATGGGTGGTGTCACCTTGGGGCGGTTCACACTTGCCAATGATAGTAATTCTGAACCTACTACCGTCGCCTCTAATGATGGCATTGATGCTGGATTAAAATATTGGTTGTTTTTTATGATGGGCTGCCTTTTCCTCGGTTATTCAGCCCCTATGAGTATTATATTCGGTGCGATCGCTGGAGTTGGTGGAGGTTGGATTATTGGTTGGTGGAGAAGTGAGGAGGCGTTACAAACACAATTATCAGAGGAGATTGTGGAAGAAATAAATCCAGAACAGCCGAGTGAAAGAAGTGCAAAAAGACGCAAAAGAAAACCTACTCGGCGCTTCCGTCGGGACTCTGCAACTTTCAATTTTCGCTTTTGGGAAAAGTAATTAACAATTGATAATTAGGATTATAAAATTAAATTGTCAGAATCAGGATATCCAGGATTAAAGGATTTACAGGATGTTTGCTTGAGTTGTGTTTTGAGAAAAACGCATTGGTGGAGATGGAAAAATTGATTTTACCTTAACTTCTGATTCATCAATTGGTATTCAGGTTAAAACCCGTTATTCAGCAAGCCCTAATTATATTTATTATGTAGCTAAACAATTAGCTGGATCAGTTTTATCTCAGTCAGCATCTGGTTGTAGAAAAACGAGTCCACCTATGACTAGTCTTGCAAGCCATGTTTTGTTAAATAAACATTTAGCTAGAGGTGGTGATAAATAACCAAAACAAATTCCTATATTCCTATCGGGTTAATTATTCATGCAAAATAAATTATCACGATAGGAAATTGATTTTATACCTTTGGTAAGCTTCGCTTTTTAGATAATAAAATAATTCAGATTAATGATTTTATTCAATCCTGTCAATCCTGAAATCCTGGACATCCTGATTCAGACAAATTAAATATCAGGTTCTACACCCAACAACCTTAACTGTGTTCTATCAACCTTTCCTTCTGTAGTCTTTCCTGTTCTGTCGGAGTCAACATCCAAGGAAATTGATTTTTATTCTTCACGAGGATCTGATAGTGGTGGATGCCAACCCGCTTCTACCCAAAAATGCCTAGCGACTTGAATAGAAGGCTCATCACGTCGTTCATCATTGAAGTCAAAGCGATCGCTAGTAGCTCTTCCTGTAGGCGTTGTACCTACAATTTTTATACCATCTTTTGTCCATATAAAATGCTCTGACCATTCTTGCTGACGAGGGTTAAATAAAGCAACTTGCTCTTGAGTTTTAGGATCAGTAGCTACTATAAAATTATAATGACGCTCATTACAGCGATGGCAAGCCAAAGCTAAATTATCCAGTTCGTCTGAACCCCCCAAAGACTGCGGCATAATATGATCAATAGTAAAACGATCAGGACTCAGATATTCTGGAGAGTGACAATATTCACAGAGAAATTTAGCTCGTTTTCTTATAAGTCGTCGAGTTGGTTCGGACACCATTTACTTTTAGCTGCTAGTTGAGCATTAATTAAGGTAAATATTCGCTGTAACTCCGAGATACCTACATATTCCGCTTCCTCTTCAGAAGTCAGTTTATCAGATTTTTTCTTTGCTAATAGTTCTTCAAAACGTATCTGTAGTTCTTCGGTAAATTTAAATAGATAAATATTACCAAATTCACTCATCTTCATGCCAGAAGATATTAAAGACGAAGGTTGAACCATTAATTGAGTAGCCATTGTATGTTCACAGTGCCTTTATTTGTATTATCTCATAAAAAATCCTGAAATCCTGGGCATCCTGATATGGCTTGCGCCACGCTACGCTATCAGACAAATTAAATATCAGGTTCTACACCCAGATTTCTTAACTGTTCTATCAATCTTTCCTTCTGTCTTCTTTCCTGTTCTGTAGGAGTTAAAACCCAATTACCAGAAACATCATACCAGCGTAACCAAGGCTGCTGAATATTATTATAACTTCCCTCCCAAACTCCCAAACCTAATTCTATTTCTGGTATCCAAAAACGAGAATCTGATGATGATAAATCTATTTCCATATAACGTCCACCATCTAATTTAAACATTCTAAATTCATACTTGTAACGGTCAAAAACAGCATAATAAGGAATCCTCAAAATCTGCTCATAAACCTCCCATTTTGTTGGCGGTTTTTTTACATCTCGTAAAGTTTCTCCTAAATCTTCCTTTTCCGTTCCTGGTGAGAGTAATTCAACTATAATAAAAGGAGTAATTCCCTCTTGCCAAATTACATAACTCAGTCGTAAATCGCCATTTTTATAAAGAGGAGAAACATTCACAGATACAAACCAATCTGGTCTTTTATACCATGTTGGATGATGAGGATCATAATATAAATTCATATCACTAGCGGTAAAGATGTTGTCGCTAGGATAGGTAGGAGAATTAAACGTTTCGTCTAATAAACGGGGTTGTAATAAATTAAATTGATCAGGCAAACCTTTTTCCTCTGGATCTTCACTTTTGAGATCATACATTGTTGGTAACACTTCTTGGGGAGAACGGGGCGGATCAGTTTGATACATAGTAATTTTCTTGGAAAATATAATTTATTGTGTGTTCACAGTGTCTTTATTTATTCCTATTATCTCATAAAACATCCTGTAAATCCTTAAATCCTGGATATCCTGTTCGCGTAGCGTTCTAACAATTTCACCATCTATTTTCTCTTTTCTCGATGATTAGCAGCTTGTAATAATAAAGATTCAGCAAAAGAAATTGCTTCATTTGCTGATTTACCACCAGCTAACTGTGCTAATTCCTCTCGTCGGGTAGTTAAATTATCTAAACTTGTTACTCTCACAACAGTCCGCTGTTCATCATTACTATTTCTGGCTTTATTAATCACTAATTTATCAACGCGAAAATGACGATCTGCCATTGCTGCAACTAGAGGCTGATGGGTGACACATAATACTTGATGTCCTTGACTAAGTTGGTGCAATTTCTCTGCTATGGCTTGGGCAACCCTACCAGAAACCCCCACATCAATTTCATCAAATATCATTGTTCCCACTTCATTTCCTTGATTGAAACAAGCTTTTAAAGCTAGTAAGAAACGGCTCATTTCTCCACCAGAAGCAATTTCTGTTAATGGTTGGATAGGTTCACCGGGGTTAGGACTAAACATAAAGGTAATTTTATCTGCACCTGTAGCTGCGGGAGAAATGGGGACGATTTCTACTTGAAATTTCACCTTATCCATTGCTAACGGCTTGAGTTGGGCTAATAACCGAGATTCTAAATTAGCCGCAGTTTGACGACGTAATTGGGTTAATTGGTGGCTGACTTGCTGGAGTGCTTGTAAAGATAATTGTTCTTGTTGTTCTAAAGTTTCGATAGATTGTTCGCTATTATTTAATTCAGCTAATTCAGTTTGAATACGTTCATAATAAGCGATCGCTTCCGTTAAAGTAGGTCCATATTTGCGACAAATTTGTTTTAATTCCCGTATCCGTTCATCCACCTCTTCCAACCGTTGCGGATCTGCTTCTAACCCTTCTCCATAAATACTAATTTGTCTCCCCACTTCCATTACCGCTGCCACTGCATCTCGCACCAATTCCAAGAGAGATTGTAATTGAGGATCATACTCCACCATGTGAGTTAATGTCATCTCTCCATCGGCTAATAAATCAGCAGCAGTGCGAGTTTCCTGATCATCTTGATACAAAGCCTGATAAACTTTGTAACTCATTTGTTGCAAATCCACAACATGATTCAGGCGGTCCCGTTCTTGATTTAATTGTTCCATTTCCTGGGCATCATCAAGATTAGCCGCACCCAATTCTTGCACTTGATATGTTAATAAATCCAATTGTTGCAGCCGTTCCCGTTCTGATGTCCGGCGTTTTTCCAGTGCTTGCCGGGCTTGTTGATATAGAATAAAAGCAGCGGCAACATTTTGGCGTTTGTGCAATAAAGCATCACCACCATATAAATCTAACCAATCTCGAACTTGGGCAGATTGTCCCACCTGTACTGTTTGTCCTTGTGCCGTAATTTCTACTAAACTGTCTCGTAATCCTGCCATTAAGGGGCGATTTACCAGCACTCCATTTACTCTTGATCTACTGCGGATATTACTAGTAGTGGTGGCAATTTCCCGACTAATGATCACAGCATGATCATCGGTTAAATCAATTTCTTGTTCACTTAACCAAGCAGCTAAAGGCGGAGTGACGCTAAAAGTCGCCTCCACTATAGCGCGATTTGTGCCAGTCCGAATCACCCGACTAGAGACTTTACCACCCAAAACGGCATCAATGGCATCTAATATGATTGATTTTCCTGCGCCGGTTTCCCCTGTTAATACATTTAAACCTACACCAAAATCCAATTCCAGATGATCAATTAAGGCAAAATTTTCAATTCTTAAATATAGCAGCATTTAAATAATCCTTACTATTGCAGATTTCCCCGTTTTTATTGATTATGGCGTTGGTGAATGAAAGTATGAATTAGTCTCACGCAAAGGCGCAAAGGTGAAGATTTTTAATTTTCCTTTTTTCTACTTCAATATGGCTATTAGCAACGCTCAAAACCTAGAGGTGTAAGGGTTTAGCTCAGGCTTTACCCTACCTGTAGAATCAAACTTATGCTATGGGAAACAGAGTAATGGTTGTATCTCCACTTCCAGCCGCTAATATTTTACCATCTGGACTGAAAGCAATTGAGTAAATTACAGAATCAGTACATTTGACACTAGAAATTTCTTCTCCACTAGCGACTGACCATAATTTCACTGTCTTATCTTTACTAGCGCTCGCAAAATTTTGTCCATTGGGACTATATGCAACGGAACAAATATGATCAGAATGTCCTGATAAAGTTTTAATTTCTTGACTAGTTTCTAGATTCCAAAGTTTAATAGTTTTGTCTTGACTACCACTAATTAAAGTTTTTCCGTCGGGACTAAATGCTAGAGAAGTAATCCCTCCAAACCAATCAGAATGTCCTGTTAAGGTTTTCACTTTATTTTCAGCTAATTGTAAAATCTTGATAGTTTTATCATTACCACCTGCACCACTAGCTAATAGTTTACCATCGGGACTAAAAGTTACAGATAAAACATCATCGGTATGACTTTTGAAAGAGTAAACTTCTTTTCCTGTTTCTAATGACCACAGTTTAACTGTTTTGTCTTTACTTCCACTCGCTAAAATTTTTCCCAAGGGACTAAAGGAGACAGCATTAACTCTTTCTTCATGTCCTGTAAAAGTGAAAACTTCTATTCCTAGATTTACATCCCATAATTTAATAGTTTTATCATCACTGCCACTGACCAAGAATTTACCATCTGGACTAAAACCTACGGAATTAATCCCTCTAGACCAAGAATATTCCCCATGTCCTTCAAAGGTGCGATGTTGCTGAGTTGCTAAATCCCACAATTTAATTATTGTATCATCACTACCACTTGCTAAAAATCTACCATCTGGACTAAAAGCGACAGAGAGAACTTTATGTTTATGTCCTTTGAGATTACTGAAAAATACTAATTTTCCTGTTTTGTCATCTATTATAGATGTGGTAGGAATTACTTCTAGTGTTTCTTGATAATTATCTGATTCTTTTATACTTGATTCATTTGCTAACTGTGACGGGTTAAACCAAGTATTTAATTCCGTTAATACATCTAATGTTTTCAACGATTTGTTAATAGAATTGCTAATAGAATTTAAGTTATTAATTGTGGGAATTTCTTCTCTTTCTTGACTTGCTGTTTCCGGTATTGAATTTGTTTGCGAATTTGATTTATTTTCAACTTGTAACGGTTGTACCAAAGCTGTAAATAAACTATCTAATTCTGTTAATCCATCTGTCAAACGTTGGTTAATAGAATCAAGAATGTCATTATTTTTAGAACTTTCACTTTCTTGCTTTTCTTTAATTTCACCTATTGATTGGTTTTGTTCTAAAATTGTCTGATGTAATTTTTGTGTTGAATTATCAATTTCTGCAAACCGAGAATTAACAACTTCGATTTGTTGATGAATTTGGGTAAATTCCTGACTTTGATTTTCTTGATTATCCCGTAATTCTGCTAATTGTTGCTGACTGCTTTCATTGCCATTTTTGATAGAGGTTTCAATTTCTGCAAATCGAGAACTAAAGACTTGTAGCTGTTGATTAATTTGTGATAATTCAGTTTGCAATTCTGCAATATTTCTCAAATATTCATCTTTATCAACAGTAGAATTTAAACTTTCTAGAGAAATATCTAATTGCTGTACCCGATTATTGACAATTTGCATTTGTTGATGAACTGCATTAAATTCTGTACTTAATTTTTGCATTGATATTTGAATTTTCTGGTCAACAATTTGACTAATTTCCTGTTTGTAAACTTCAAGTTTTCCCAAACGTTCATTAATAGCACTTTCAATAGTTTGGTCAATAATTTGGCTGAGTTGTTGTCTCCAAGCTTCGATTTGTTCTAAACGTTGATTAGAGGTATTCATGGTTTTTTCAACTTGGTAAAATTCTTCAGTGATATTTTGCAAACTTGTTTGTAATTGCTCAATTTGTGATTGTGATTGGGAATAATTAAACTTAGGACGATTAACTAAATTTAAAGCTACACTTAAACTCAGGGGAATAACCGCATAAACCACCTGTTGCGTCACTGTCGCTACTATTGTTCCTAATACTGATAATCCCAAACATACATACTCGCTAACTTCTAGCAACTGACGATTATTCATGGTAACTGGTATTACTTGTCAAGTCGTGATTACTATATCACAAACTATACTCAATAAGAGAAATCCACAAAAAAGATGATCCTAGTGCTTACGCATTGACAAAGTTTTCTAAATATGTAATGTAGATTTTATCTCTTGTAGGGTGCGTCAGACCCAATAATTTGGTAAAAAACAGATTTCCTCTATCTGACGCACCCTACTCAATATGTAATGTGGATTTTATCTCTTGTAGGGTGCGTCAGACCCAATAATTTAGTGAGGGACTTCCAAGAAATAAATTATCCTGATTAACCAACCACGGAGGCGCAGAGGACACAGAGGAATAAGGGTTTGAGAGATTTTTGCGTTAGGTGGTTTATCGGTTGTCAAGAGATTGCTTCCTTTCACTCGCAATGACAACTCATGCAGCACAGGTTTATTAGAGACTTCCAATCAAAAAAATATCCCAAAATTTCTTGTGGTGCGGGACGAATTGCCCGCTAATCATCAAGGACGGGCAAGGATGCCCATCCCACAAAATTGGATCATTTTTTTTGTGGAGTTCTCTAAAACTTTATTTTCTCTTACTCTTTGCGCCTCTGCGTCTGTGCGTGAAAAAAATTCTTTCCTTCCGCAACGCCAGTTTTTAGATATAAATACTTCCAGATCGTATATCTTGACAATAGCATAAAATTTCGAGATGTCAATACCCTAGTAAAATCGTTAGCTTATTGATTCCATTCTCAATAATCTTGAGAATTAATCTAGCATATTCTCAATAAACATAGAAATGTGATTTTTTTGCAGAAGAGAGATTTAAAAAACTTATCTGTCTGACTGCATTGCTAGAAAATTAGCAGCTATGACTTAAAAATTGCTAGATTAACAGAAGATGTAACTATCTCCTTAAATATGGTATCTACTCCCATAACATTCTCCGATATTCAAAATCATTGGTCCCGACCATTTATAGAAGCTTTAGCAGCACGGCGGATTATCAGCGGTTATCCTGATGGAACTTGTCGCCCCAATAACCCTGTAACTCGCGCTGAATTTGCTGCCATTATCGCTTCAGTTTTTTCCCAACCAGTTAAACGTGCATATCTCCCTTTTGGAGATGTTCCTGATACACATTGGGCAATAAACGCGATTAAGAAAGTTTATGAAACTGGATTTTTGACGGGTTATCCGAACAAGCTGTTTGGGGTAGATGAAAGTATTGCTAAGGGTGATGCTTTAGTCGCAATGGTCAATGGTTTGGGAATTGCGGGTCAAGTTGACCTGGATTTAGTGAGTAAACTGGCAGAAATTTATCAAGATGGATCTTTAATTCCTTACTATGGAATTAATCAAATAGGTTTGGCGACCCGTGCTGGTTGGGTGGTGAATTATCCCAACGTCAAAATACTAAATTATAAAACAGCCGCTACTCGTGCAGATGTGGCAGTGATGGTTTATCAGGCTTTAGTGTATTTGGGAAAAGCGGAAAAAATTCCTTCTGATTATATTGTTGCAGCACCTATAACCACAACGATTCCTATACCTAAACCGACAACCTCCAAGACTGTTAAGGTAAATCATCGGCGAGAATTTCGAGGTGCTTGGGTTGCGACTGTGTGGAATAGTGATTGGCCTTCTAAGCCAGGACTGTCTGTGGAACAGCAAAAAGCGGAATTGGTGGCGATTATTAAACAGTTACAAGCTTTGAATTTCAACGCTTTGGTTTTGCAAGTCAGACCAGAAGGTGATGCTTTATATGCTTCTGAGTTAGAACCTTGGAGTGCTTGGATAACAGGAACTCAGGGAAAAGCACCAAGTCCATTTTATGATCCTTTGGAGTTTGCGATCGCTCAATGTCATCAACGCAATATTGAATTACACGCTTGGTTTAATCCTTACCGCGCTAGAGCTAACAGTCAAGTTTCTACCGTTCGTCCTCATATTGCAGTTACAAATCCCGAAGTTGTTTATCAATGGGGTAGTCAACTATGGATGGACCCCGGTGCAAAAATCGTTCAAGATAGAGCATACAACGTCATTATTGATGTTGTCCGCCGTTATGATTTAGATGCGATTCATTTAGATGATTATTTTTACCCCTATCCCATATCTGGTAAACCTTTTCCCGATCATAAAACCTACGCAGCATATAAAGCCAGTGGCGGTAAACTGAGTTTAGAAGATTGGCGACGGGAAAACGTCAATCAAATGGTATTGCGACTTTCCCAAGGAATCAAAGCCACCAAACCTCATGTGAAATTTGGAATTAGTCCTTTTGGTATTTATCGTTCTGGAGAACCTGCGGGAATTGTCGGGTTAGATGCCTATAATGTTCTCTATGCAGATTCTAAAAAATGGTTACAACAAGGCTGGATAGATTATATTGCTCCTCAACTTTACTGGCGGACTGACCAAACCAAACAAGGTTATCAAACTTTGCTGAAATGGTGGACAGAAATTAATACCAAACAGCGTCATGTCTATGCAGGTAACAATCTCGGACAACTAGATGGTAAGGAATGGAAAAACAGCGAAATTGTCAAGCAGATTCAGATTTCTCGGAATTTAGCAGGTAGTTTATCTTTGGGTAATATCTTTTTCAGCATGACTGGCATTCAAGAAAATCGTCAAGGCATTGCTGACCAATTTAGAACCGATTATCCCACACCTGCCTTAGTTCCCACTATGTCATGGCAAAGTTCCATCACGCCACCACCTCCCAAAAACCTCAAGTTTATGGATGGAAAATTAAATTGGGAAGCAGGAGATAATCAACCTGTGCGTTCTTGGACTCTATATTCGCAAAATAACAATAATTGGATAATTCAACGCATTTTATCCGCTGGTACTACCTTTGCGACAGTTCCACCGGGAACTTATGCAGTCTGTGCTGTGGATAGATTAGGGAATGAAAGTGCAGGTGTAACGATTACTGTAACTTGACTCCTAACCCTAACGAAAAGACTTTTATGTCAATCAAATTTATTTTGACAGGTAAATGAGCGATCGCTCACAAAAATCTCAATTAGATTGTTTGTAGTGGTAACATTATCGTGGTCTCAAAAGGAACTTAACCCTTTGAATACCTCATAACTTATACTCAACACGGCTTAATTACTTGATTTTATGGGTAGGGGTAAAGCAAGAGCTTCATAGGTGTCAACTTAATCTCAAATCCCTACCACATCTCGTTCCTAGTCTCTGACTAGGAATGCAGTTGATGAGGCTCTGCCTCTAATATCATTGAAGGCAGAGCCTTCTAGAATTCATTCCCAGTCAGAGCAGGGGAATGAGACGAGTTGAGTTCTTTGCGGGATAGATGTTTTACGTTAAGTTGACACCAATGAAGCTCTTGCTTTACCCCTACAAATCTCCGGTTTTCGTCAGTAACCCAGCCCTAAAGGGACTGGGCTTGCAAGAGTAATCAAGCAAGCCGTACTGACCAGACCACCCTGAGTTTACTCTCATGGTAGCCGTTATTTGAGTCACGACACCCCGGAATGCGTTGCTAGTTCCCTGCTCTGTCGCTTGTGATTAAACAGTTCTAAGGTCACTGGAACAGTGTTGCAAGCTCAAGCAAGCTCTTATAACAGGTCGTTCGCGCCAGCGTGCCGGAGGCATCTAGCTAACATTACCCCAGAAATGGGAGTTGGTTTCCAGATTCCAATCAAAAATCTGGTTTCAATTTTAATATCCACAGCGGTTAAAACCGCTCGTGTCGTTTCCCTCTCAGGTCTAAAGACGCGCTCGTTTCCCACTTACCGGGTGTTCTTATGATGAAATTTTGCCAATTACGCGATAGCGAAGCGCTGCTGCAAGCAGTTCGCTAGTTGGTATATTGAAAGGTTCTCATGTTGATGTAGCGGACTATAAAAAACATTTAGAGGAGAAGTATCTTTGAAAATTGTACTTGATACAAACATTGTTCTTGATGTTTTACTAGAGCGTGAACCTTTTGCCAGTTTATCTATTAATTTATTTAATGCCGTTGAGCAGCAAGTCATTCAGGGTTATCTTTGTGCGCTTTGTGCGACAACGATAACTACGATTGATTATTTGTTAACTAAATCAATAGGAAAGCAGTCAGCCAAGATTTCTATTAATCAATTGCTTAATTTATTTGCGATCGCAGAAGTTAATGATGTTATATTGAAAGCAGCGATAAATTCAGATTTTTCTGATTTTGAGGATGCTGTTTTATATCATTCAGGAGTTTGTGCGGGTGTGGAAGCCAACAGATGATTAAAAAACTCAAATAGGACTGCTATATTAAAATAGTCTCTCATACTTAAAAAATATCAACCATGACCACCCAAACCGAAGCCCAACTAGAAGCAGACTTAATTACCCAACTGCAAAGCATGAAATATGCCAGAGTCAAGATTAAAAACCTATAGGAATACTTACTTGCAGAATAATACTTGCAGGACTATCAAGTTCATAGATAGAGGATGATTCAGGAATAGGATCACCATATTCTTGCATTACTTTTAAATGCCCAATAATAGCTTCTTTCATATTTTTTTCAATTTCTGCAATTGATTCACCAGTAGTTACACATCCTAATAAATCAGGGACATAAGCCGAAAAATTGTTATCAGCTTTTTCGACTATCACAATATAATTTATAGTTTTCGGAGTTAGAGCGATCATAATTAATTATCTCCATTTAGACCAGCTTGTTTAAAAATGCTATTAAGCGTACCTAACTTAAGATCATCAGACAATTTTCCTGGAACAGTTACAGTCCCTTGCTTATTTGGATGCCGAAAATGTCTATGACTACCCGTAGTTCGTATATGTACCCATCCATCATTTTCTAGTAATTTAATTACTTCTTTTACTTTTTTAGTCATAAATTAAGAATATTTACATCAATTATAAGAAAATGATGCTTTACTTCCATATAAATATCATAACTCTTTATATTAAAATAGTCTTGTGTGTAAAAAATATCAACCATGACCACCCAAACCGAAGCCCAACTAGAATTAATTCATCGAGGTCAGTAACCCAGCCCTAAAGGGACTGGGCTTGCAAGAGTAATCAAGCAAGCCGTACTGACCAGACCACCCTGAGCGTTGTCGAAGGGTAGCCGTTATTTGAGTCACGACACCTCGGAATGCGTTCGCGTCAGCGTGCCGTCAGGCATAGCTAGTTCCCCGCTCTGTCGCTTGTAATTAAACAGTTCTAAGGTCACTGGAACAGTGTTGCAAGCCTAACAAGCTCTTATAACAGGTCGTTCGCGCCAGCGTGCCGGAGGCATCTAGCTAACATTACCCCAGAAATGGGAGTTGGTTTCCAGGTTCCAATCAAAAATCTGGTTTCAATTTTAATATCCACAGCGGTTAAAACCGCTCGTGTCGTTTCCCTCTCAGGTCTAAAGACGCGCTCGTTTCCCACTTACCGGGTATTCTTATGAGATTAATGTGGCGTATATTCTCGATTTGTTGAGAACCATGAAAAAAACTATTGAGCGCGTTTCCGAAAAAATCCAGTTATTTATTGATACATTTATCGAAGGTATGGGTGGAACTGTTTAGATTTTGAGATTCTCTACCTTTTAGAGGATGTTTGTGGAAGTGACAGTATTAATTCATTCCATAAACGTAAAATTTCCCCCTTGAGTGCGATCGCTTTTGACTCTGCGTTCCTACATCATGACTCCTGCTATATCATCAGTAATATTGTTATCAATTCCCAATTATGGAACAATCTAACCAGAAACCAGGGAAAACATCCCGACGTGGGTTTCTCGGACAAGCATTCACCGCAGCCGGGGCGGCTATTACTGTTCCTGCATTGCTGACTCAAGAAAGTGCAGCCAAAGAAACTACTCTAGGAGGCAACGGCGAGATGAATATAACACTCAATGTTAATGGTGAGCAACGCCCCCTCATTATTGAGCCGCGTGTGACTCTCCTGGATGCCCTGCGGGAACGTTTAGGATTAGTTGGTAGTAAAAAAGGCTGTGATCATGGACAGTGCGGCGCGTGTACTGTGCTGATTGATGGTGAACGAGTATATTCTTGTCTTTCTTTGGCAGTCATGCAGGAAGGCAAAAAAATTGTCACCATTGAAGGACTAGCCAGCGGGGATACTCTCCACCCCATGCAAATAGCCTTTATTGACAACGATGGCTTTCAGTGTGGTTACTGTACACCAGGGCAAATTTGCGCCTCTGTGGCACTACTGGAGGAAGTTAAACGCGGTTGTGCTAGTGCAGTCACCTCCGATTTACAAGCTCCTCCCCAATTAGCTCAACTCTCGACAGCGGAAATTAAAGAACGATTAAGTGGGAATCTTTGTCGGTGCAGTGCTTATAACGGAATTGTCGCCGCAGTTCAACAAGCAATTGGCCAAAAACCTCCTTCGCCAATGGCAAATATCATTACCAGTGAATCCCAGGGAGTATCAGTATAATGAATAACTTTACTTATATTCGCGCTACCACGGTAAAAGATGCCGTCAACCGAGCCGTTGCTGACCAAAATGCTATGTTTATTGGTGGCGGTACAAATTTAGTTGATCGTCTCAAAGCCTTTGTGGACGAGCCATCACAACTAATTGACATCTCCCGCCTACAAATGCAGAAGATCGAAAAAATGGCTAATGGTAGTCTGCGGTTGGGGGCGTTGGTGACAAATACGGCTGTAGCTGATCATACTGATATTCGCCGTGATTACCCGATGTTAACTAGGGCAATTCTGTCTGGTGCATCTCAACAAATTCGCAATATGGCCACAGTCGGTGGTAATCTCTTACAAAAAACTCGTTGCCCTTATTATTACGATACTGCTTTTGCTTGTAATAAACGTGAGCCAGGAACTGGATGCCCAGCAGCAACGGGGATAAATCGAATGCACGCAATACTCGCTGCAAGTGATCAATGTGTCGCAGTTCATCCTTCTGATATGTGTGTGGCATTGGCGGCTTTAGATGCGGTGGTAGAAGTGGAAGGACCTCAAGGTAAAAGACAAATTCCCTTTGGAGATTTCCATCGCTTGCCAGGAAATACACCAGAAAAAGATAGTAATTTACAGCCAGGAGAATTAATTATTTCTGTGATTTTACCACCTTTAGCTTTTGCGAAATCAGGAGTTTATTTAAAACTGCGCGATCGCACTTCCTATTCTTTTGCTTTAATATCTGTAGCGGCTGCTTTAGAAATTGCTGGGGAAAAAATCAAAGATGCTCGTTTAGCACTGGGTGGCGTTGCCCATAAACCTTGGCAAGCAGTAGAAGCAGAAAAGTTTTTAATTGGTAAAACGGCAGATATTTCCACATTTACCCAAGCGGCAAATATCGCTTTACAGGGAGCAAAACCTTTAGCTCATAACGGTTATAAAATTGAACTAACAAAACGGGCAATTCGTCGCGCTCTCACGGTTTCGGCTCAAGGAGGAGGTATAGCATGAATAAAATAACTACAACCAATATTAATCGTAAAGATGGACAGGCAAAAGTAACAGGTATAGCCACCTATGCCGCCGAACATCAAATACCAAATTTAGTTCATGGTTATTTAATAACTGCTAGTATTGCCAGTGGAAAAATAAAAAGTGTCAACACCCAAACAGCAGAAAAATATCCCGGTGTAATTGCCATTTTCACCCATAAAAATGCCCCCAAAATTTCTAAGCCTAGTAATAATTTCATTAACTCCAAAATTTACGAAGCGCGACTACCTTTAGCAGATGACACAATTCATTATGCCGGGCAAATTATCGGTTTAGTAGTAGCAGAAACCTTTGAACAAGCAAAGGCAGCAGCACATTTAGTTAAAGTTGAATATACTAGCCAAAAACCAATTTTAGATCCCCAAAAAGTTACCTTAAAAAATGCTCCCTCCATGTTTGGGGAAGACTTGAAATTTGCCAAGGGTAGTTTTGCTACTGGTAATTCAACGGATGCAATGGCAGGTGCAGCAGCGAAAATTACCGCTACCTACAAAACAGCGACGGAACTCCACGCACCCATGGAACCTCATGCCATTATCGCCCAGTGGCAAAATTCCAACTCCCTGACAGTCTATGAACCGACTCAGTGGGTAGGGGGTAGCCAACGCACATATTCAGAATTATTTGGACTTGCTCCAGAACAGGTAAGAATTATTACGCCATTTTTAGGCGGAGGATTTGGTTCTAAAGCCTTTCCCTGGCCACACGCTATTCTCTGTGCAGCAGCAGCGCGAAAACTTCAGCGTCCGCTGAAAGTTGTTCTCAGTCGGCGACAAATGACAGCAAATGCGGGACACCGTTCGCAAACTGAGCAAACTATTAGTTTAGCTGCTAAAACTGATGGTAGTTTGCAGGGAATTGAACATACAGCAAAATCTTATACTTCCCCTGTAGATGTTTTTGCTGAACCCTGTACAGGTATTACCCCGGCAATGTATGCTACTCCGAATTTGCGAACATCCCAACAAATGGGAGTCATGAATATTGGTACACCTACCTTTATGCGAGCGCCTGGAGAAAATCCCGGTTTGTATGCTTTAGAGTCCGCAATGGATGAATTAGCCTGGGAATTGGGCATAGACCCCGTAGAATTACGGTTAAAGAACGAAACAAAGGAACATCAAAGCCGGGGTTTACCTTTCTCTGCAAAACATTTTGCGGAATGCTTGCAGGTGGGTGCAAAACAATTTGGTTGGGAAAATCGAACTCAAAAACCCCGTTCTTTATCCCGCGACGGTAAACTCATCGGCTGGGGTATGGCTGCTTCCACTTTTCCCGGTTTAAGAAGTTCAGCTTCGGTAAAAGTCCGATTATTAGCAGATGGTACGGCTCATGTTCTCACCAGTGGTAATGATATGGGTACGGGTGCTTATACCATTGTTGCCAGTACGGCGGCCAATGCTTTAGGGCTACCAGTGGAAAAGGTGCGGGTGGAATTGGGTGATTCTTTATTCCCTAACGGTGGTATGGCTGGTGGTTCGCAAATGACGGCAAGTCTTATACCAGCAGTGATGACGGCCTGTGAGGAGGTGCTGAAAACTGCCCAAGCGAAAACTGCCCAAGAGGCGTTTACAAGTCTGCGTCAGTCCCAACGGGCTGCTTTTGAAGCGACGGGTTCTTCTGCACCAGGTGAGGAAGCTAAAAAATGGGCTTTCCAGTCCTGGGGCGCACATTTTTGCGAAATCAGCCTAGATGAAGAAATCGGCCGCTTACAGGTGACGCGGTGGGTGTCTGTGATGAATATTGGCAAGGTGATGAATGCTAAAACTGCCGCTTCTCAAGTGCGAGGGGCTGTAATTATGGGGATTGGTCACGCTTTAATGGAGGATTGCCAGTTTGATCCGAATATCGGTTATCCGGTGGTTTATGATTTGGCTACCTATCATTACCCAACTCATGCAGATATTCCCCGCATTGATGTGAGTTTTGTGGGTGAACCTGATCTGAATTTTAATTCTGCTGGGGTGCGTGGTGTGGGTGAAATTGGCATTACGGGTGTTTCACCAGCGATCGCTAATGCTGTTTATCATGCTACGGGTAAACGGATTCGTGAGTTACCAATTACGCCGGATAAGTTGATTTAGCTGTGTGTTTTGCCTCTGTGTGGGAATCAATTTCTTTTTTTCTCACGCAGAGGCGCAGAGTCGCAGAGAGAGCTTTAGGATTTTTGGCGTTGCTGAACTAAGGTATGAAATTCCCAAATTAAACCTTTAAAACTCTGACCTTTGCGTCTTTGCGCCTTTGCGTGAGACTAAAATTCATGTAATTTATTAAACCAGGTTCCCAAATGAGGATACTGCAAAAATATGAAAGAGATAAATTCTATTATTACAGCATTTTTAGACAGTCAAGACAATAGTGAACCAGTTTTTCTCGCAACTGTTGTCAATGTTCAAGGTTCTAGCTATCGTCAACCGGGAGCGCGAATGTTGATCACGTCAACAGGTAAAATGGTGGGAACTATCAGTGGTGGTTGTCTGGAAAATGATGTATTTCAACATACTCGCTTAATCACAGATGGTCAGCCAAAACTGGTTACTTATGACACCAATGCTGATGAAGATATTATTTGGGGATTTGGTTTGGGTTGTAATGGTCTGGTAGATGTTTTGATTGAGTGTCTTTATCAAGATGATTCACTTAATCCATTAACTTTTATTCATCAATGTTTTAACAATCAAAAACCAGGAATTATTGCCACTATTTTTAGTGTTGAGGGTAATATTAATGTCCAGTTAGGAGCGCGATTAATTCTCAATTCTGACGGGAATATAAATACTAACATTGCTGAATCTAGTTTAACTCAATCCTTAATTAAAGATGTTAAATCGGCATTAAAAAATCAATATTCAAGTTTTCATAAATATCAACTTTTATCAGGTGAAGTTAATGTTTTTATTGAATTCATTCAGCCTCCCCCACACCTAATTATTTTTGGTGCAGGTCGTGATGCTGTACCAGTTGCAGAGTTTGCTAAAGCTTTAGGTTGGCAAGTTACTATTATTGATTGTCGGGCTATTGAAGCAACCAAAGAACGTTTTATGATGGCTAATAACGTGATTCTAACTCATCGGGAAATTGTTCATCAACATATATCTATCAAAGAAAATACTATTGCTGTGGTCATGAATCATAATTATTTTGATGATTTAGAAATTTTGAAATTGCTAATACCATCTAATTTGAAATATTTAGGTTGTTTAGGATCAAAACAGCGAACTGCAAGATTATTAAATGATTTACTAACTGAAGGAATAGAACAAACACCAGAACTATTACAAAAGTTATATACTCCTGTGGGTTTAGATATTGGTGCAGATACACCAGAAACAATAGCAT
>NZ_VILC01000129.1:0-6698 GCF_009712065.1 Aphanizomenon sp. UHCC 0183
TTAATACACCGAACCAACCGATATATAAACGATTGTCTGTGCTGGTGATCCAACCGCAGAAGCGATCCCACACATTAGCACTTTCGCGCTGTTGTAAGGTAGTTGTCATTTTATGATTGCTTTATTTTCTTATGATGTTGGTAGGTTGTTTTGCCTACCTGAATACAACATTAGAGGATAAGTTTAAATTTGTAAAGATAATTAAAATTAGTATTAGTTATATCAGTTATATGTTTTCCTAATGTAATGAGATTTACAGGAATTGCAGCAGAAAATTCACCTCTAAAAATCAAAGTATATATAAGGTAAACTACCCTCAGGCGCTAGTAACCAAACTGCATAAAAACATAGGGGAACAAAAACAATTTTAATTGGCCAGCTAAATTCTAATTTCATGCCTCGCTTAAAAATATATGCTATAAACATTAGTAAAGCTATGCCTATTAACAAATAAGAAAGTTGGTACTGACTTATGTTTAAGGCTTCTACATAGATTTTTTCTGAAAATTGTTGATCACCGGCATGACCCCAAAAGTTTTTGATCACTAAAGCGGAATCTTGGGGGTTGGGGAGACGAAACCAAATCCAAGATGTGAAAACCATGATTTGTGTTAAAAGCCAAGCAAAAATAACTCCTAGCGGATTTTGCCAAAATGAATTAAGAATTGTCAAGCGATCGCTTAGTACAACTGTGAGACGATGAACTACTAAAGCGATACCATGCAATAGACCCCAAATAATAAAACCCCAAGCTGAACCGTGCCAAATACCAGCTACTAACATGACTATCAATAAATTTCCACAGGTACGTATTAATCCGCGCCGAGAACCGCCTAAAGGAAAGTAAAGATAATTACGTAGCCAATCACCTAATGTAATGTGCCAGCGTCGCCAAAAATCAGCAATACTTGTACTGAAGTAAGGAAAATCAAAGTTTTCCGGTAAAACCAACCCAAATAGTAAAGCACTACCACGAGCAATATCAACATAACCATTGAAATCTAAATATAACTGTAAGCCATAAGCAAAGGTAGCTAACCACAAATCTGTACTACCTGCCCTTTGTAAGTTACCAAAACATAAATCTACAAATATACCCAAATTATCAGCAAGGATACCTTTTTTAACTGCACCTCTAGCAATTAACCACATTCCTTCAGCAACTCTATCAATGCTGGGAAATCTAAGGGTATCAAATTGAATCGCTAAATTATGGTAACGAGTAATGGGTCCAGAAATTAGTTTAGCAAAAAATAATTTATATGTGGCAAATTGGATAAATTTAGTAGCAGCCTGAGCGCCACGATAAATATCTATTAAATAAGCAATACATTCAAAGGTAAAGAAAGAAATTCCTAGAGGTGCAACTAACTTAATCAATGATTCTGGTGAACTTGTTGGCTGATTAAAAACTAAATTTAGAAAATGATTTATGTATTTAAAGCCTAAAAGAATAAAAACATTAAAACCTATGCCAATCCACAATACTTTAAGACGGCGTTGATTCCAGTCAGCTTGAGCAAATTGCCATTCCTGATTAGATAAATTCCAGTTTTGAGAATGTTTTCCTGGTGAAGTATTACTGCCAATTTCTAAACCTAGATAGAAGTTGATAAAAGTTAGTGTTAAAAGTAATGGTAAATATTGAATATTCAAAGATGCGTAAAATAAAAGACTAGCTATTAACAGTATCCATAATCTTATATTTGCTAAATTAACAGTCCAGTAGATGCCTAAAACACTCAATAGAAACAACCCATAAAAAATTGATATAAATTTCATTGTTTGTTAATTGATAATTCTGAATTTGTGATGAGGAAGAAAGAATACAATTATTTTGTTATTTTTCGTAAGTTAGGAATGAGGATAAAGAATATTTTATCATCTATTCCCTAGTTCCTATTTAATCATTTTGTTGGCCAGCTAATCATTGGATCTATAGCTAGTTTCTTGGATACTTCATAAGCACCATAACGATTGAGGTGACTGGGATCTGAAAAGTAATCATTTGCTTTTGTCCATAGCTGACTTAAATCACGATAGATAAATTGAGGATGATTGGTAAAGGTTAATAAATACTCTTGAAACTGTTGCTCATATTTCATGCGTACAGGATCTAAATAATCTGAAGTAAGAGGCATATTCACAAAGACGAGAGAGATATTATTATTTTTGGTAAACTCTAACATGGAATGGAATGCCTGATCTTGTTTACCTGCTAATTGGAAAGATTTATAATCATTATCATAATCTCCAGAGACTTTGGGATGTTTTTGATAGTATGTGGTGGGATTATAGCGAATAGATAAAGGTAAGAATCCATCAAAATCAACTCCTTGGAGAGAAGAATTATTGTCTATTTCTGAATCATGAGTGATGTGGACTTTTGATTTAACTGGGGAATGTTGATAGCTAAAAGGTAGATATTGAAGTTGTTTTTGGAGAAGAATTTTAATTTGATCACGGCTTTTATAACTAGCAGATAAATTAGCTACAGACTGATTTAACCAATCGTTAGTGGTTTGATAGATATTAGTATCTGCTGTTTTAGGTTTATTACTAACTTTTTCTGTGGGATCTTTTAGATTTTTATTACCTTCATTAGCTTTGACTTTTGTTGGAGATTTCTGTAATATTTGTTTGTATCCTGGTGAAGATTCAATTGCATTGAAAGTAATATCTTCTCTCCCATTGTTAAAGGCACGAGAACCATCTGCCCATAAAATTATTTTTGGTAGTTCTTGGGGTTCTAAAATCTGACGGATGAGGACATCAACGACTTGGGCTGTTGCTCCATTGATGCCAAAGTTAAATATATCAATATTGCTATGATTCTGGGAGGATAAAGCTTTAGAAAGGGCGACAGGATCAACTCCTCTCAGTGCGCGAGAAGAACCAACAATTAAGACATCTGGTGGACGTTTTTTTGTAGATAACCGCTGTTTATATAGAGCTAATTGTTCATCTAATTGCCTAGCATTAAAAGTGGGTATTTGCGATCTGGCTGCTAATAAAATAGCTGTAGAAGTGGCTTTTTCTTTTAATGGTCCGGCTGGCAAATTTCCTGATTGAGCATTGTTATCATTAATAAATCCAGAAGCATTAAAGGTGGAGGGATTATTATTAAGTAATTCTGTTGTCCCTGGTTGATTTGAAAATGATGTTTTCTGATTATTTGGTGATAGTGAAGATGCTTGTGCTTGTGAGGATAATGGTGAAACAATATTATTACTAGCTTTTGGTGAATTTTTAACAGTATGTGCGACGACGTAGCCTAACATAAAATCACTTTGTAAGGTGAGAAGTAATCCTAATGCTAACCAAATCATCCCGCTGCCAATTCCTTGATTATCGGGATTTTCGTCTATTTCCTGATTAGATGGTGTAAATATTTGACTGTTTAAAAGTAAATTTCTGATTAATTTATTGGTGTTTAGTACCCAATTCTTTGATGCTTCTTTGAGAAAACCTTTTACTTTTTCATTGGTTAAATCGGGACGCAAAATTTCTTCACTGTTTTCATCTATCATTAGGGAATTTACATATTCTGATGTAGCGGCAAATTCTGGTGTTGCTTCAGGAACTAATCGAGAACGTTCTTCTAGATCAGCCCCATGATGCCATACGGGTTCTTTATCACCAGCACGACGACCATAAACACGGACACCAGTAATACCAGAAATTTTCAGTTGGCGGATAAATTGAGTCACTTTACTAGAAACTTGATAGCGTGTAGGACAAACGGGAGCATCACACATTATGTGTAATAAATCTTCTTTGCGAACTAGTAGTACCCGGATACCACCTGTTTTCAATCGCCAATCTAGGTTGGGATTGAGTAGTCGCTCGAGTAAAAAAATGATGGCTGGTTGATCACCTGCACGGGCAAGCTCCAATGCAGATGTGAGTAGGAATGGATGCTCAGATGCTGGTAGAGATACCCAATCTATCCAAGTTGGTTGTTTGTCTGTGGTTTTTTGTCCGTATATGGCGGCTGAGATAATGGCTTGAGGAGCAATACTTTCGAGTAGGGGGACAATGGCTTGTAGTGCGGTCGTTTTATCCGGTGCGGGTGCGGTTTCTAAGGGGTCAAAAGCTGGGGTACAGAAGATGTGTAAGGTAGATTCTTTGAGGGAAGTTTGCAATGCTATTTCGAAGCCTAATAATTCTTCAGTTAATATTCTAGCGATCGCTTGCACATCTCCCCATCGCGCCCATTCTTTTAACATCACCTCTGGAGGTGTCAAATCTACTCTTACCCGCCAATCTGGCTCTGTTTCCCCTCGAACTTGGGCAACAATAATGGCATCCTGATAACCGACAAGCTGCAAATGTCTGAGCTTTTGGGCTACCGTTTCTGCCAATAATGATGAATCAGGGCTATAGCTAGACTGACAAAATACCCAAAGACGATTAGCGACAATCTGAGAGTTATTTTTCGCCGCAGAGGGTTTAATTTTTACCTGTATTGCTATACCTAAATGGCTGAGATGTTCGCTCAAATAGCGAGCAATGGCATCCCCATCCCCTTGACGTGCCAAACTTTCATTAGAGATAATCAGCGAGCCTCCAGGGCTTATAGGCGTTTCTGTCTGTGCCAATAGTGCCTGTTCTAAATGTCGTTCCAGTTGATTTAAATATACCCGATGGCACCATTCAGGACGGTGTTCCCCTTTTTTTCGACCATAAATTAATACTTGGTATATTGACGGTTGTTCGTCATTGGTGAGGGTATCTACATCAGTTTGCTGTAGTGCTTGCAATAACTCCGATAAGGTTTGCCAGCGTTGTGGACATTCAGCGTTTTCACAGAGAATATGTAGGTCATTACCTAGCAATCGGACTTTTACCCCGAAAGTATTTATACCCGTTGCTTGGCTTACCCATTGCACTAAGGAATTTTGACGATCATCAAGTAATACTGTTTTCATGGGCGGTGGGATTTAACAGCAAGGTTGTATGGGGGAATTTCGGCTGTACTTGTCAACTAGAATCATAGAACTATCACATTTTGCCATTTTTTTAAATAATTTAGGACTTACGCAGCTTGCAAAATTGACAAAGATGGTCTTGGAGAATGTTTGAAAAGTGGTATCCCGTAATTTTCATCACATTTTTACCCCCCGTTCTTCTAAAGGGGGGTAACAATAAAAATCTAGTTCCCTCCCCTTTATAAGGTTTTATCAATTTCAGGATTAACCCAACAATCATCAGTAACAATAAAAATCTAGTTCCCTCCCCTTTATAAGGGGAGGGTTAGGGAGGGGTAAAATATTTGATACAGCAATCATGACTTTTCAAACACCATCTTATGGAAGAATTTAGGAATTAGGAGGTAGGGGCGCAGCAGGGTTAGCGCATCTCAACCCCTATTGACAAAGGGATTTATTCGATATGTGGGAGGATGTTCAATTGACACAACTCAAGGTAGTTTAAGAGATAACCCATCTAACCACTGTATCTAAGTAATGTCAACGGGATTTAAGAAGAAGTGCAAAACCAAAACATCTGTTATACCCAGTGTAGACAGCAAAGAGATTACCAGTAAGTTTCTGCACCACTTTACGGGAATAAAAGATCCTAGAGCAGAAAGGACTCGAGTTTCACCATAAGAATACTCGGTAACTGGGAAACTCAGGTTTTAACCGCTTTGAATATTTTTTCATTACCGCCTTGGAGTTGGGAAATTTGGGGTACTTTTGTAATTCACTTCAACGGGACAATTACCGATTCAAATTTCCCAACTCTGTACGCATAATGTTTTGCTCACTCATAGCCTCCCATTTCTGGGGTAATGTTAGCTGATGCTACGGCACGCTGCGCGAACGACCTGTTATAAGAGCTTTTTAGACTTGCAACACTGTTTCACTGACCTTAAAACTGTTTAGTTGCAAATGACAGCGCAGGGAACTAGCTATGCCTACGGCAGGCTGGCGCGAACGCATTCGGTGGGTGTCGTGACTCAAATAACGGCTACCCTTCGACTCCCTTCGACTTCGCTACCTCGACTTCGCTCGGCACAAGCAGGGCAAGCCGCTCAGGTTGGACAGGTCAGTACGGCTTGCTTGATTTCTCTTACAAGCCCAGTCCATTTAGGGCTGGGTTACTGACTAATCTTTCCTCAGTTCAGCAACAAGCGATCGCTCACCGCACCCTACAATCATACCATCTGCTAACTTCAAAGCTATTGCTTTTTGTTTCTCCAGTCCTTGTTTCACAAATATAAAGTAAGTAATATTTGCTAAGACGGATTTATTAGACCTAATTAAGCCAACTAATACTAAAATAGCTACTAAAATTCCTACTCCAATAACCCAACGATATATAAGTACAACTACAGTTGCTGTTATGAATAACAATACAAGCCAATTATGCTGCGTTACTCTATCAATAAGCGATTGCAGGGACATCTTCCATTGATTCTCTTTGTGTGCAAACTTTTGAATGATGTCTTTGCTTCTAGGTTTTAAACAAAGCTCTTCATCATAGATTATCTGTTCCGCTGCAATCAATGCTTGCTCTGATGACTCAAAAGATTTTGACATAATTGCCTGAATATTTTCGATTAAATTCAATAGTTACTTAGGTTAGTTAAGTGATCGCAAAACCCAACATTAATGACAAAATAATAATGAGTCCTGTTGGGTTTATTTTCTCAATTCAAATTACCTATGCTAAAGTTACTTAGAGAACTCCAC
>NZ_VILC01000129.1:6946-11103 GCF_009712065.1 Aphanizomenon sp. UHCC 0183
TTACCAAATTATTGGGTCTGACGCACCCTACAAGAGATAAAATCCACATTACATATTTAGAAAACTTTGTCAATGCGTAAGCACTAGGATCATCTTTTTTGTGGATTTCTCTTAGGCAGTAACCATTTCCGGTACTAAATTGGGGGATGTTGGCTCAAAATGTAACACCATAATTTGCTCTGGACGTAAACCAACAGATTCATAGGTTTGTCCATTACTATCGCTAAATTCTACTTCAAATACAGTACCATCGGCTAATAATTCAACTATTGTACCAACTTGACCACGTAACAAGTTATATTCAGGTAAATCCACTGTTAATGCTACTACGTCTAGTAATTGGGGCATACTTTTTAGTCATCTAGAATTGTCTTTCCTTCTTCATATTGAGCTATTGCTTGTTCAATTATTTCATTACTCACATCTGTCAGATCAGATTTAGAATAAATTGTAGTGAGTATAATTCCTTGAGCATTTTTCAGATAATAAATCACCCTATATCCTCCACTTTTTCCTTTTTGAATGTTACTATTTTTAATACGAACTTTGAAAACTTGATATTTAATTCCCGCAATTCTATCTCCAGGAATTTCACCTGCTTGTAGTTGATCAATTAAAGGTTGAACATCACTACGAATTGAACGATAGCGTTTAGCCAGTTCTCTTAAATCCCTTTGAAAACGAGGAGTAAGAGCAATTTCAATTAGTAGTGGTTCATTATTATTCTGCATCTATTCCTTCCCACATTTGTGAAAGGGGTATAGTTTGTCCACTTAATGCTTCTTTTATTCCCTGATGAATACCTTCAATGACAATTTCTGTGGGTGTTTCTTCAAGAGATGAATTTTTCTCTAATTGGAAAATAGATTTTTGTAGTAATTGTAATGTATAAGTTTCCACAGAAAGTCCTTGCTGTTGTGCTTCCTGTATTAAATACTGTTCTAATTCTGGTGGTAGGTTAAGGGTTAGTGTCATAAGTCTATTGTGGGTGACTTTATATATTGTAAACCGGCAAAAACAAAAAATTAACTCCAAAATACCAATGTGTAATGTTGGGTTTTCTCAACTGAACCCAAGGGGCTTAAAATGGTGGATGACGGCCAAGTAATTCCTCTTCTCCGCGAATTGCTAACATCATGGGACGATTCATTTTTAATGCTTCAACAGTTCCTCTTCCTGTAGCTGTTAATCCTACCACTCTCACATCATCCCAGCGAAAGTTTTCTGGCCATACTTGTTGACGAGGATTAAAAATAGATACTTCTTTTTTTGTTTCTGGATCTTTTACTGTTTGTCTAGCAGATTTACGCAGTGAGCATGACACACAAGCAAGAGCTAAATTATCAGATGTTGTTGCACCACCAGCCACAACCGGAATAATATGATCTATGTGAAATGTTGCAGCTTGTCCCGCTTGAGACAAACAACAATATTCACACCTATCTTTTGCACGCTGGATAACTAATTGACGTAGCGAACTTGGAATTTTCCCCATTTATACCGCCCGCATGATACGCTGAGAACGTAAGGAAAGCAAAGATAAAAATTCCGCCAAATCAACTAAACCTTCAGCTTCATTTCTTTCGGCTAAAGTCAATTCTTCACCAGCATCTTGACGATCTAATAAAAATTTTAACCGCGCTTGCACAGCTTCAGGAAGTTGAAAATAAGTCAAACTAACGGGTATCTCAATTACTTCATTCATATAAAATTTTCCTCTAATTGAACAGTGTAGTAAGCAATTTCTCTCACTTTAGATAAAGGAATAGGAATTCCTAAAGTTTTGTAGCCTACGTTCTGAATTTCCTTTTCTTGGAGTTCCCAACGATGACACCAAATCATATTTCTCATTTTTCCAGGTTCAACTACTAATACTTCCATCGTTGGTAGTAAAAATATCCAGTATTCAGCCTGTGATAGCCATCCCCAACCAGAAATATTTTTATTATCTACAGAGACAGTTTCAAAAAATAAATTGCCTGTTCTAGATGAAGCTAAGTCAAATTTATATTCAACGCTGACAGTGCTTCCATCTGGCCGCATCAAGATTCTGTCTATTCCAGATTTTTGATACTTTTTAATGCTGGAAACATCTAAAATTCTATAAATAGAGCCAAGCCATTTATCAAGAATATTTTCACCATTCTTGCCTATGAACTCTTGGCTCTTAAAATCATATGTTCTAGTCTTCCTCTGTGTTTTCATTGTTATACCCATTTTCAGCATATAGCATTGGAATAGTAAGCTGCATACCGCGATTGTGAAGACGAATAGGCATTCCAAAAAAGATAGAAATACTTTTAATCCAGTTCTTTAATGTTTGCGAACGACGATTACTTGTATCAGCACCTCTTAATATTTCTGGAAAAACTAAATTTTTAACTAGCTCATCATTGAGTATCAAGTCCTCATTTAGTTGACTATCAATTTCTGAAACAGCAACAATAATTCGCCAAACAGGAGGATAATGTAACATGGCTTCATACAGTAATCTTCGTTTTAAATCATCATTAATTCCTTCAGCAATTCGTCTTCCTTGTTCTGTAATTTCTAATATCCATTTGTTGCCTTTGCGTGTCTTTGTAATCAATTTAAGCTGCTCAAGAGTGTGTTTTGCATACTGTCCATGTCGAGAGATATATCTCTTTTCTTTACCTCTATGTCCTAATTGATAACCTAATTCATAGGAATCTTGAATGCCTTGATGAATTAATTCGATAGCTTTAACGATTTTTTCTGGTTTATCGTACTGGGGAATAGATTCTATAACATCCTTATCATCCCATTCATCCTGAATGTTAAATCTCTGTCTAAATATGTCTGCTGGCTTCAGTTTGATAGCAATTATTAAAACCTCTTTATTTGCAAAGTTGGATCTGTAAAACAAATTACAAGATAAACCAGAAATTTTATGCGTATTAACATCATAAAAATCTGTTTTGCTAAATTGACCATCTCTTTTGAGAATGTCTATAAAGTGATTGATCTCTAAACGAACTTCAGGAGGATAATACTTTTGTAGGTTATTTAGCTGTTTTTGTAATTCCGAATCAGCTTTGATGTTGAACATGAATTATTTCTTCCTTGAGTAAACTTTCTACTTGAATAAGACCGCTATCTATGGCAAGAAGCTTATGAGCAACTTCTGAAATTGGAATTGAAAGATAATTTGTGAGACGAGGGCTAACAAAAGCAACTGCTCTGCGCGTATGATATGTCACATAAATACAATCAACATCCATTTGTAAGCGTTCCCAACATTCCGTTAGATGTAGTCGGAAATCTGATAAAGACATTTCTTCACTTTTACTAATAGCGCCATCTTTTTCAGCTTGTTCTAAATCCTTTAAAGGAACTAAGAATGCAACTACTTGACCATAATAGGTAGCAGCAATTCTCTTCATCCCTAACTGAACTTGACGCTTGAACTTTGGCAAGCTCTCTCTAAGGTCTGATAGTGGGAGCTGCTTAAAAGAACTCACGTGCTTTTTCCTCTCAATGCAATAGTACAAACATATTATTCATCGTTTGACTAAATTTGTATATCAGACAATATAGCTTTATCTAGCAAAAGTTGTCAATATGTATTTTAAGTAGTTTTGTTATTGTTTTACAATTTATAGCTAAAAAGCTTGTATAGAAGTAGTTTCAGTTCTAAACTATTTGGCATTTTCTCTACCTATGCTCCCGTAGGTTGGATAGAACGAAGTGAAACCGAAAATTAACCACAAGATACCAATAAGCGTTGTTGGGTTTCGTTCTTCAACCCAACCTTGTATCTTAGAGGTATGTTAGAGGAAGTGGTAGACCGTCCCAACCTGGGTCAGAAAAGACCGCATCGTAGCAAGGATCACCACAACAATCTCCATGACAGAACTCGAACAGTCGCCTGGGGTAAAACTATGGACAAAGACATAGATAATATAGCCCGTATCGTGCAAGGATGAGTGAAATCAAGGGGATGAATAAAAAACAAAACAAATTAAAAAGAAGTAATTGAAAGTGGAGAGTTAAAAATGGAAAATATCTCTCAATGGGTAGGCATTGACGTAAGTAAAGCAACACTTGATGTTTATATCCGTCCAATGGGTAAAGCATTTTTCTTGTTGCTAATACTGAAACAGAAATAGCTAATCTAGTTAAGGAACTTCAATCTG
>NZ_VILC01000012.1:0-4258 GCF_009712065.1 Aphanizomenon sp. UHCC 0183
TATAATTTACTGACTTGGTTGTGTGCTGGTTTAACCTAAAAAACACCCTTAAAAACTATCCGCCCTGATTTAGATTAGATAATCTAAGTCAGGGCGGTCTAGCGGGTCTTCAAGTTGCAACCAGACTGCCGGAAGGAACTCCGATGTTAAGCCTAGTTAGTTGAGCTAACTTAGTATCTCAAGAGAACTAAAGCTAACTTTTAGAGAACAGCCCCGGCACACAGCCGGCTAACTGCAACTTGATGACCCACGGGTATACTACTTTCTATCATGGGCATCACCTCCTTATTGCCTAAACGGTCTTAATTTCAAAAGGGGCAAAGCAAAATGCTTTGGTCTTGTCACCTGAGATTACTATAGCACAACTACAAAAATTTGCAATACCTTAATTTAAATTTCTCACAAAAAAAAACCCCTACCAATAGGTAGAGGCTAACTCAAAAATGATGAATTTTAAAGAGCGTTACCGCGTGGTAATACTTCTTCAGGGAATACGAACTGTTCGTGGGGTTGATCTTGAGGAGCCATCCAAGCGCGGATACCCTCGTTTAGTAAAATGTTTTTGGTATAGAAAGTTTCAAACTCTGGGTCTTCTGCTGCCCGTAATTCTTGAGAAACGAAGTCATAAGCCCGTAGGTTTAATGCTAAACCAACGATACCGATGGAACTCATCCACAAGCCTGTAACTGGTACAAACAACATGAAGAAGTGTAACCAACGTTTGTTGGAGAAAGCAACTCCGAAAATCTGTGACCAGAAACGGTTTGCTGTCACCATGGAGTAGGTTTCTTCAGCTTGGGTGGGATTGAAGGCGCGGAAAGTGTTTGAACCTTCACCGTCTTCAAATAGGGTGTTTTCTACTGTGGCACCGTGAATGGCACAAAGTAAAGCTCCACCTAAGATTCCCGCTACACCCATCATGTGGAAGGGGTTAAGTGTCCAGTTGTGGAAACCTTGGAGGAATAAGAGGAAACGGAAAATTGCGGCTACTCCAAAGCTAGGTGCAAAGAACCAGCTAGATTGTCCTAAAGGATACATCAGGAACACGCTGACGAATACGGCGATAGGACCGGAGAAAGCAAGGGCGTTATAAGGACGAAGACCGACGAGACGGGCGACTTCAAATTGGCGTAACATGAAGCCAATCAAACCGAATGCGCCATGTAGGGCTACGAAAGGCCACAAACCACCGAGTTGAATCCAACGGGTGAAGTCACCTTGAGCTTCAGGACCCCACAGGAACAACAGGGAATGCCCCATGCTGTTGGCTGGTGTGGATACTGCTACTGTTAGAAAGTTAGCTCCCTCTAAGTAAGAAGATGCTAGTCCGTGGGTGTACCAGGAGGTGACGAAGGTTGTACCGGTTAGCCAACCGCCTAATGCGAGGAAGGCACAGGGGAATAGTAATATTCCTGACCAACCTACGAATACAAAGCGATCGCGCTTTAGCCAGTCGTCTAATACGTCAAACCACCCTCTACTGGGGGCGCGTCCAACTGCGATGGTCATGAGAGCAAATCTCCAAAATGTTTTATAAGTACGGATTTTATGCGTTTATGGCAGGCGAATATTATCCACCTACACAAATCTAACTAGGTTGTCAACCTAGTTTACAATTTTTTACGCTTTCTATCATAATAGGTGAAAATCTCTAATTTTGCTAGTGGGCTAAGAAAAAAATTTTATTTGGGGATGATTATAGAGACGTTCTATGTAAAACAAGTAACTCGTTGAGAGAGGGAATAGGGAACAGGGAACAGGGAACAGGGAACAGGGAACAGGGAACAGGGAACAGGGAATAGGGAATAGGGAACAGAGAATAGGGAATAGGGATACTGAAAACGGTTCATAGTTTAACCAAATATGAAACCCCTCTCCAAACCTCTCCCCGCAACGGGGAGAGGCTTTGAACTTGTTCCGGGTTTGATGACAATTTGCCAGATGTAAAAAAGTAAAATCCATCAAAACCTCTTGCCTATTGCCTATTGCCTCTTGCCTCTTGCCTATTGCCTCTTGCCTATTGCCTATTCCCTCTTGCCTATTGCCTATTGCCTATTGCCTATTCCCTCTTGCCTATTGCCTATTGCCTATTGCCTATTGCCTCTTGCCTCTTGCCTTGCCATAACGACAATTTTTAACGCCAACCTACTAAGAAAACTTATGTCCAACTAGATAAAGGGGGAACTTGCGTCAATTCCTGACTGAGTTTTTTGTGAATATGACCGTTAGTAGCCAGAATTCTCCCCGAATTAATGTTTATCGGAGTTCCATCATAGGCAGTGACGTTACCTCCCGCTTCCTGAACCAATATTATTCCAGCCACAACATCCCAAGGTGCAATTCCCCTTTCCCAATAACCATCAACTCTCCCACAGGCTACATAAGCTAAATCCAAGGCTGCTGCACCATCACGTCTGACACCTTGGGTAAGATGGGTAAGATGACAAAACTCTGCATAATTGTTGTCAGCAGTTTCCCGGCGATCATAAGCAAATCCACTAACTAACAAGCTTTTACCTAATTCCGCTGTTTGGGAGACCTGAATAGGGCGACGGTTACGAGTTGCACCTAAGCCAGCAGCAGCCCGAAATAATTCATCACGAAAAGGGTCATAAATTACCCCTACCTTGGGGACACCGTGAATCAGCAACCCAATGGAAACAGCGAAACAGGGGTATTGATGGGCGTAATTAGTAGTACCATCGAGAGGGTCAATAGCCCAGAGAAATTCATTATCTTGGTTCCCCAGTTTTCCCGACTCTTCAGCGAGGATGGAATGCTGGGGAAAATGACGACGCAATACTTCTAAAATTACCTGTTCAGAAGCTTTATCAGCAGCGGTAACTAAATCACCAGGACGACCTTTTTCGGTGATTACGTTTTCTAATTTACCTAAATAATCTTGTAAAACTACACCTGCGGCTAAAGCTGCTTCTGTAGCAATATCTAGAAAAATTTGCATATTTGTTAGTTGTTAGTTGTCAGTTGTCAGTTGTGCAATAGATGGCATAGCAAACCTTTACGTCTAAGTAGGTGAGCGTTGAAAATTGTCGTTATGGCAAGGCAAAAGGCAAGAGGCAAGAGGCAAGAGTGAAGAGGGTTTGGGCGATTTTACATTTCTTTACACAGTTTGGTTTTATTGTGTTCACCTACTTACGTCTACATTTAACGAGAGAGACGGCGAAATTCTCCAGGAGTCACCCGCATGGGTTTATCTGTATTCCAGATGCCTTTTCCCATGATTCTCGCCCATTGTTGAGCGTGTTCTAGTCGTTGGTCGTATTTGTGATTAGGCGATCGCGCTACAAATAAAGCATATCCTTGTTTGACAACTTCTTCATTTAACAACAGTTTATCTTTCCATACATAAGCCAAGGTTCGGTTAAATTTATCCTTAGCTTCTAAGTCAAATTCCAGATTAACAGCCTGATTTGCACTGCCAATTAAACTTTCAACAAATTGTTTAGCATCCTCACCCCAAGGAATTTGGCGGATATCAGGTGCATCTAAACCAATTAACCGCACCGGGGAAATTAAATTCGGTTGTGACTCCATTCCCAATACTTCCAAACTTTGTCCACTCACAACCCGTGCTACCCTGACACTAGCGGGAGTTATTGAAGAGTTGCTTTGGCTTTGACAACTCACCAAAAGTGAAAAACTAGCCAATATAATTATTTTTGGCACAAAAACGCGAAGATTGACCACTACAGCAGTCATCCTCGCCATCAAATTCATTAACCTAAACACACAAAAAATATTAGTCCTCATCTAAGGGTAAACCTGCTTTAACTTTGCCCTTACCAAAAAACCGCCCAAACTGAAGTTCATAAACCTCATCTTCATCTTGTGTTTCCACTTCCAAATCAGAACGAGCATAACTTACGCATAATAAAGCGTAACCTTGACGGCGTAAATCTGGAGACAGACCAATGGCTTCCGGTTGGTGAATTTCTCCTGATATAACTCTGACAGCGCAAGTTGTACAAGCCCCATTCCGACAAGAAAAGGGGAGTTCCGTCCCGTTATGTTCAGCCGTGTGTAAAATATAACGGTCTTCAGGAACTTCCAGAGTATGTGATGTCCCAGTTTGGCGATTGTAAACTTTAATTTTGTGGGTTTGAACCATCTTAATTTTCAGATTTGCGGATTTGGAGTTTCACACCTAATTATAAGAAGATTGTTGGAAAACTTCGTATTTTCAGGTCAGGAAGTGGTGGGGGAGGTGGGGGATGTGGGGGAGGTGGGGGAGGGGGGG
>NZ_VILC01000012.1:4535-87555 GCF_009712065.1 Aphanizomenon sp. UHCC 0183
TTTTCATTACCCGTCAAAATAAATTTGACGAACTACTAGCCATAAAAAATCTCTTTTCTAAAAAGGTTGCCTTTTTTTAAATTCTGTTGTAGGATTGCAAAGCGAGACAACTGGAGAGATGGCCGAGTGGTTGAAGGCGCAGACCTGGAAAGTCTGTTATGCAGAAATGTATACGAGGGTTCGAATCCCTCTCTCTCCATTTACCAATAATAATTAAGTTTGATTTAACAATCCTTGCTTTTAGGCGCACAGAGTAGATTTTACCAACGAAACTCAAGGACAATTCCTGGATATAAATAGTGAATTTCGCCTAAAGGTGTGCATATTGTGTAAAGTATATGCAGGTAGACGGACAAATATCATATTCACCTAGAAGAAATTGGCTAAAATCTAGCTTATAGGTATTAATTCAACCAAGGCAGTATCAAGAAATTAGTTAAAATTTAGCTATTATCAATTTACTTACAACAACATCCCCACTTTAATATTTAGAGGTATCAATGCAGTTTGAAAATTTTAGCTGCGCGAACACGCAGAGGCGCAGAGTCTCAGAGAGTAAGAGTTTCATTTTTTTGATTTTCCAATTTCATACCTCAATTCAGCAACTCCCAAAATTAATAGCTATTCCCTCAACAATTTTAGCCGTGAATTTGCTCAGAAATGATCTAATTTGAGCGATCGCAAAAATTTCCTATTGACAAATTGACAAAAAAGTGATAGTAAACCTATCAATGTTATTAATTTTAGTGATATTTAGGGTTTGCTGATAGCGTGGCGTTAGCCATAGTATGCCCGCGCCACAAGAAATTTTTGGGTATTTTTTTAATTGGAAGTCCCTTAGCCATATTCCTGAATGGGCGCAAGCCCTGCGCCCCTACCTCCTGATAGCCTAGCGTGTCGATAGCTTGCGTAGCGACGCAGGAGTTAGAGATAGGTATTAAATGCTGCATTCTATTTGGCACTTTTTTCATATCTATGCTATATCAGTGTGGAACTAGCTAATTAATATCAATAAGTATACAGCATATGACAGATTAATGAGGTACAGGATCTAAATTCAAAGCCAGACAGCAAGCCAGTTTTACTCCTGACTCGGTAACTCCTGAATTATGCTGTAGCTACCATACTTCAAAATTCAGATTTGAATCAAGTATGATTGCTTGTTAATTTATTTTTAGCATTCACTTAAAATGTATCTGAAATAGCTATTTTTTTAAGAAATTAAATCATTGAAGGAGTAGGTGTAGTGAATCAAATCCAGTCAACTTTAGTTATTAGCTATGTCTTAATGACTGGCTATTTTCTTACCAATTGGTTAACATTTTCTCTCCGTAACCCTACATCTTCTCCAGCGGATAAATTTCTATCTTTTGTCATGGTCATTATTACTACTATTTTATGGCCTGTAGTTATCGTTATCTATTGCTTAGAAATATTAAAAAAAGGCAAGTTAGAATTTACTACGGTAGTTCCTGTACTTTTGGCAATATTTGCATTTAGTATTTCCTACTATTTGAGTTCTTTACATGAACATTGGTTGTGTTATTACGATCTATTTTGCCATATTTAAATTCGGCGTTGCTGAATTGGCGTATGATTTTTGGAGGTAGAGACGTTCCATGTAACGTCTCTACAAGAGTCTTGAACGTACGCAAAATTATTTTCATCCCTAAAATCAGCAACGCCAAACTCTCTAATCTCAAAATAACGTAGTATACTGGGGTTAATCGTATTTAACCGAAAGATGAAATACCTAACCCCAGAACAAGTTTACAAACAATTTGGCTATCACCCTAAGACAACGGCAGAATGGGCTGACTTAGGGAAAATAGAATGTATCCGTTCTCCTGGGGGACACCGGAGATATCCAGAGTCAGCCTTTATCAAAACAGTTCCAACGGATAAAGAGCGGGTTCTTTACGCCCGTGTCAGCACAAAAACCCAGTTGTTAAGTAGGTGAACACCTAAATTTGTACTTTAAGGAATGTGAATTAAATAAGGTGCAAAAGTAGGGTGTGTTAGCGACAGCGTAACGCACCATTCCAGGTTACATCAGAATTGCAGGTTATTAAATTTGCGTTCCTAAGTAGGTGAACACAATAAAACCAAACTGTGTAAAGAAACATAAAATCGCTGAAAACTTCTTTACTCTTGCCTCTTGCCTTGCTATAACGACAATTTTCAACGCCAACCTACTTACTTGTATTAACTCAATCTTTACAGGAATATCCGGTAAGCGTAAAGCTCAGTGGCTTTAGCCGCTGAGAGTGTCAAGCCGTTCTCAGCGCTACCATTGGATCAAGTTGAGCCGCACGACGGGCAGGAACGACACCAAAAAATAAACCAATCCCACCAGAAACACTAGCGGCTAATATAACTGCACTTGGTGAAATTGTAGCCTGTAAGGGGGTAAATATTCCCACTAAAATGATGCTACCACCGCCTAAAGCAATGCCGATTACACCACCAGCTACTGATAATATCACGGCTTCAATCATGAATTGCAAAAGAATGTCCTGTTGAGTTGCACCAATAGCTTTCCGCAGTCCAATTTCTTGGGTACGTTCGGTGACAGAAACTAACATAATATTCATAATACCAATACCGCCAACAAATAAGGAAATACTGGCGATCGCAGCTAACATTAGTGTCAATCCGCTGGTAATTGTATTGCTAATTTCCAAGATATTTTTTTGGCTTTGAATAGTAAAATCATCTTCACGGACAATTTTGTGCCGACGGCGGAGTAAATTTGTCATTTGAAATTCTGCAGCGGAGATGCTATTTTCATCTTGAGCAGATACAGAAATTAAAGAAACATTAATACCAAAGGGGGATGTTCTCCCTACTAACCGACTAAACATGGTATTAATAGGAATAAAAACTGTATCATCACTATTATTGCCAAAGGAAGAACCTTTGGCTACTGTTAAGCCAATCACCTGAAAAGTAGTATTTTGAATGCGGATTTTTTGACCAACAGGATTTTGATTATCAAATAGTTTGGTGGCTAAATCTGGAGCTAATACTGCTACTCTTTTATTCCGTTTAATATCAAAGTCATTAAAAAATCTGCCTTCTTCGATTTCAAAACTACGAACTGTTGTATAATTAGGAGTAGTGCCGATCACTGTACTAGTTGTACTTTTATTTCGGTAATTGATTGTGCTTCTGTTATTAATTTCTGGGGCAACTTCTTTAACTGCACGCACTTGTTTAGCGATCGCCTGAGCATCTTGTAAAACTAAAGTTCTGGGCATTGTTGTCACCCTTCCCCGGCTTCCTGGACTCCCAGGGACAATAAATAATGTATTTGGTCCTAATGATGAAAATTGCTTAATTGCCAATGTTTGTGCGCCTTCTCCAATGCCAATCATGGAAATTACCGAAGCATTACCAATAATAATCCCTAACATGGTTAAACTACTTCGCAACTTATTAGCTAATAAGGTAGTAGTCGCCATTTTCACACTTTCTAAAATGTCCATATTTTGTATTTAATGATGATTTTATTTTTCCGGTTCTTTATTTCCTTTGCCCTTGGTTTTAGGTAGATCAATAAATATGCGATCGCCTGCTTTTAAGCCTTCTAAAACCTGAATTTGGTTATCAATATTTGCACCAATGGTGACTAACTTAAATTGGGGTTTATTTTGATCACCCAATAACCACACACCAGTTTTTCCCTTTTGAGTAACAATTAACTCTTGAGGTATTAACAGCGCATTTTGGATATTATTACCAATAAATGTCACTTCACTAACATTCATTCCCGAACGCAGTTTATTTGCTGTCTTATCAATAGCCACCCGCACCTGAAAAGATGTGACATTTTGCTCAACTACCGCTTCGGGAGCAATCAACCGGACTCGTCCCTGAAAAACTTCATCAGGATAAGCATCAATGGCAATTTCCACTTTTTGTCCCTGTTTAATTTGGGGAATATCCACTTCAGGAACTTTAGCCAGCACTTCTAAACCTTTAGCTAAAGCAACTATAGAAGTAGATGTTGCCGAAGCATCATCTGAAGCGGAAATTGCCGGACTCACATAAGCCCCCACTGTCGCGTATCTTTGAGTTACAATTCCCGAAAAAGGAGCGCGGATAATTGTATCTTCTAATTGAACTTGTTGTTGTTTTAACTGAGCTTCCGCACTAGCTACTGCTGCTTTCAATTTGGCAATTTCTTGGGGACGATTACCATTTTCTAATTTTCGTAATCCTTCTTTTTCTTGATTAACAATTGCTGCTTGCTTTTGAATATCTTGGTTGCGGTTGCCCACTTTTAGTAAAGATAATCGGCGTTGTGCTTCTTCTAAATTAGCCTTAGCTTTACTATTTTCACTCACATATTGTTCTAAACTATCTTGGGAAATAGCCCCATCTTTAGCTAAATCTTGATAACGTTTGACTCTAGATTGGGTCAGTGCCACAGAAGCTTTTGCTGAGTCTACTTGAGCCTGTGCCTGTTGAATTTCCTGCAAACGATTACCATCTCGAATAATCGCTAATTGAGCCTGTGCTTGGTCTACACGGGCTTTTCCTTGGGCAATTTCTTCGGGACGACTGCCGGCTTCGCTATCTGCTAATTGTGCTTTTGCTTGGTCTAAATTAGCTTTATATTGGAGAATTCGCATTTTAATTTCCGAATTATCCATGCGAGCAATTATTTGTCCTTGTTTGATAGTATCTCCCTGTTCAACATTTAAACCTGCCAATAATCCTGGACTTTTAGGACTAATATTCACACTTTCAACTGGTTGAACTTTGCCACTAGCAGTAATGCGGACAGTTACGCTTTTTGCTTCTACAGGAACAGTTAATTTACTAATATCTAGGGGTTTATTTCTTTGCTGGATGGTTTTGATCGTGGCTGTTGTTCCCACAATTAAAACACCACTAGCTATCAAACCCATTAACCACCGCAATGGATATTTAACTTTTTTGCCAATTAAGGGAATTTCAATGTAAAAAGTCATGATTGAAAAAGGTTAGGAATAGAAGTTGGCAAGAATCTTTTATAGTTGAAAATCAATGATAATCATTTGATTTATTTAATTCATCATCTGATTAGGTGAATTTTCAGTTTGTATAGTTTTCTATCTCCGTCCTGGCTATATTAACACATTTTTCTAGGACTTACATATTAACAAAATCAAGCAAATATGCAGTCCAATACTGTTCGGTTAAGCCTGAAAATTCATTATATGGTAGGTTGGGTTGAGGAACGAAACCCAACCTACATTTTCTTAACCGACAAGTATTGATATGCAGTCTTAGAGGATGTTTGAAAAGTGTTATTCCGTAATTTTCATCACATTGCTACCCCCCTTAGTCCCCTCTTGTAAAGGGGGGAAACAATAAAAATCCAGTTCCCTCCCCTTTACAAGGGGAGGGTTAGGGTGGGGTAAAAAATATTTGATACATCAACCATAACTTTTCAAACACCCTCTTATCTTATCTTCTTTGATTCGTGATCAATTCCTATTTATTTATATCCCCGACTTCTTTGAGAAGTCGGGGATCTGGTATTTTGGTATTTTGTTATTAACGGTTTTTTAATTCATTAAGTTTATAGACTAATAAACTTTCTTGTTTACTATCTTCTAATTTCTGGGCTATGGAAATAGCTTGTGTATATAAATCCTTAGCTTTGGTAAAGTTGCCCATTTTCTCATAAATTTCTCCAGAGACAAATAAATATTTTAGATCTTCTGCGGGATTGTTAATAGAATCAGTTAGTTTAACCCGATTGTCTAACAGTTTCAAAGCCAACTCGTAACGACCTAATGCAGTATTAGCTGTGACTAAACCATCAATTGCTCGTAATTGATTGGGACGTTCAAAACTTTTTTCAGATAACTGCATTGCCAAACTATAACTACCAATAGTCTTTTGATAATCGCCCATAGCTAAATAAGCATCACCAAGATTATTTAGGGTATTAGCTTCACCAATAATATCACCAATCTGGCGGCGGAAAGTTAAGGCATATTCGCCAATTTTCACGGCTTTATGATAATCACCTATGCGGAAAGCAACCAAGCTTAAATTACTTAAAGATAGCCCTTGTCCTTCTGGGTTAATAATATTACGAGCCACTACTAAAGCATCTTCAAGAGTTTCTTGGGCGGCGATATTTTCGCCTTTTTGGAGAAATAATGTAGCTAGATTATTTAGGGCAAAAATTTGATTTTGAAAATCTTGATTATCGCGGGCGATCGCTAACTGTCGGCGAATGGCATCTTCAGCATTATTGATATCATTTAATTGCAGATAGGTATTAGCTAATAAATCATAAGTTAAACCCTGGGCTTTTAAATCACCTAATGAGTGATAAATTTCCAAAGCTGCTAAGGATAATTTTAGGGTTTTTTGGGGAAATCCTTGGGATAATTGCTGTCTACCTTGTCTGAGTAATTTATCAGCTACATTTCGTGATGATTTATTTGCGGGATTATTTAAAGGACGATGAATTTGTTGGGTAATATCAATTGCTTTTACACCTGTGGTAGTCAATAAACAGGTGAGTAGTACCATATAAAAAGTCAAAAATGGTAATTTTAAGAAATTGCTGATATTAATTAGATTTCCTGATAGTAAATGCCGCTGTTTCATAATATATAACCGGGAAATTCCGGCTGTAAATAGATGGTATAAGGAACTTCCAAGAAAAAAATTATTCCAATAAATGAACAAAAGAACCACAGAGGCACAGAGAACACAGAGAGAGAAGAAATAGAGAGAGTTTTTGCGTTAGTTTTGGGACATATTTTTAGAGGGTGTTTGAAAAGTTATGGTTGATGTATCAAATATTTTTTACCCCACCCTAACCCTCCCCTTGTAAAGGGGAGGGAACTGGATTTTTATTGTTTCCCCCCTTTACAAGGGGAAAGGGGGGTAGCAATGTGATGAAAATTACGGAATAACACTTTTCAAACATCCTCTTATTTGGAAGTCTCTAAGACAAGTTTTGTCTGAGCAAGCCAAGAACTAACGAGAGGGATTTTTTCTATGGTTCTGTACCGTAAATGATGGGCGACTGTGATTATTATAGCTAAAGTTAGGACGAAATCCCAGCTTCACCTAAGTAAATAGCCCGAATATCAGCAGGTAATTTATCTTCTAGCATCTCATATCCTTCTTGGAGAGAAATTGCGACTTCAGAAGGGGAAATTTGTTCTCCTTCAGCTTGCAAATAGGCAGCAATTCTGGTTTCACTCCAGTGGAAGGTTTGCGCCATTAAAACGATTAATCGTGATATTGGTGGTAGTTGATCTAATGCCTGTTCTACATAGCACCATAGTGGTGGGGATGTATCCTTGAGGGAATAATGAATGGCTTCTGTGGGTGGAAGCTTAATCTCGTTAATATGGAATGCAGTAATGTTAATTAACCAATTTTGTAAGGTTAAGGATTCCGTTTCTGTGGATGCTTGGTTTAAGTCCAGTCCCCCTAATTCATAATAGATATTTCGCCAGATAAGAGCAAATAAATAATCAGCTTGCACAGGCGATCGCGCCGAATGCCGAATTAAGGTGTAAACTATGGGACTATAACGGCAAAAAATCACCGTAAAATACTTGCCATAATCTGGATATCGCTGAAATAGACTCAGTAGTTCTTGATCACTGTGATGAAATAGCGACTTCACCAATGGGTGATTAGCTTCGGGAAAGTGGGGAATTTGCACAATCTCTGAACTAGATAACTGTTAAAATATACTAGGGAATGGTGATGCGATTATTAATAATATCAGACAGCAATACTTGTTGGTTCAGGAAATGTAGGTTGGGTTGAGCGAAACCCAACCAAATCCTTGATCATGTTGGGTTATGGCTGATGCCTCCGGCGATAGCGAAGCGCTGCTGCAAGCAGTTCGCCGGGATACGCTAGACTTCGTGAACGTTCCGATTGCTCCGCAACGCTAAAGCGAACAACCCAACCTACCATAAGTAATTGGACAAAAATATTTACAGTCATTGCGAGCGAAGGGAAGCAATCGCCAGGGTTGTAACTGCTTCATTTCACTTCGTTCCATATAGCTAACGCCAGGCTGCGCTAACGCAATGACATTGTGTAATTAATTCTGTCTCACTACTTATAATGACTTTTCAGGCTTGACCGAGCAGTATTGTATTGGAAAGTCAGTTAGGAATGTGAATTAAATAAGGTGCAAAAGTAGGGTGTGTTAGCGACAGCGTAACGCACCATTCCAGGTTACATCAGAATTGCAGGTTATTAAATTTGCGTTCCTTAGTTTGTAAAGTCAGACCGCGAGACTATTGATAAACTAGAAACAATGTTAGTCTTAACTGACAATACTAAAAGCGTCTCCTTTATTGTGATTCTGTTTGTTCATGGTTATAGAAGCTAGTTCCATAATGTTCCTGCTGAGTCCACTCACTTTCGGCTCTTTCTTGCCCTCCCTGCCCTTGGATAGCCTGTTCTCCACCCAGGGGATTATGATTATGCTACTGGCAGCTTACGCTGGCGCTATGTGGATGTTTCTCAGCAGCGCCCCTAAAGTTTATACTGTCATGGTATCGGATTTAGAAGTTGCCCGACAGTTATATGCAGGATTGCTAGATTTACCTGTAGCGGAAGTCCCTTTGCACTATTATTACAACTACGAGCAAACCATTGGTGCAACAGGTATTGACCCGCTGTATATGTCCGCTAGTCCCAGTTGGTCTAATAGCACCATGAATAATGGTAATGACGGACTGTGGTATCAACTCAAGAAAAATACTCAATTACATATTATCACTGGTGCAAGTTTAGGCAAAAAAGATCAGCATCGTCATGTTTGCTTTGATCATGATTGTCTAGAATTAATTTTAATGCGGGTAGAAGTCAGAGGTTTAAAGTTCAAAATTCGCAACCAAAAGCCTTTGAATTTTTTAGTTAAGGATTATGAAGGGCGTGTCATTGAAATGGCTGAAGTTGCTAATTAGTCATTATGGGTGTGTTGGGTTTTCCTAATGCACCCTGAATAATATGAATTAGGTTAATTTAACTTATCACAGAAGGAAATTACAGAGAGAAAAAACTCAAGTGAGAATAAAAACAATTGAAGAAGGAGTCAGGAGTCAGTAGCCAGGAGTCAGAATCAATCAGTCGAGGATTCAAACCTGCGACTGATTAAAGACCACCAAATCTACGATTTGGTGGGGGTCTTAAACCCAGTTATTCATCCGCCACTCGCACAGAATTCATTCTGAATTCTGACTCGGTGACTCCTGAATTATGTTCGATAAACATATTGAGTAAAAAAAGGCAGAGGAGAAACATTAAATCACCAAAAATGGGATTATTTTCCTTCTTTTTCCTGTCCTAAAAGTAAAATCTTGTCATATAAAAGCGGAGAAATCCAAAAAGTAGAATTTTCAATCAACTTATCCATCAAAGGCTTAACAGCCACAATAAAACCCTTCTTTTTCCCTTCTAATAAAACCCCCAATAACCCCGTAATTCTAATTCCTAACCGTTCTCAGCCCTTCCCCTGCGTTCATCAATTAACAATAAATCAGTCTTTAACTCCAATGCTAAAATAATAGCCTCTGACTCCCCATTATCTAACTTAGGAATGTGAATTAAATAAGGTGCAAAAGTAGGGTGTGTTAGCGACAGCGTAACGCACCATTCCAGGTTACATCAGAATTGCAGGTTATTAAATTTGCGTTCCTTAGCTTGTTGTTTTAATTCATATACTTTATTTTTATCTTTCACAGTCTTAACCTCCAATAAAGGAGATTTTTCTGCTTATATTTCGCTTAAAAATAGAGGATGACACCTGGATAATTCTTCATAAACTGCTTGAGGAATAATCACCCTTTCATAAAGTACCTGCAACAGAAAAATATGTTCAATACTAATTAAATTAGTAATCACAGAAGTATCACTAATGATCACAATCTTCCCAACTCCTGTAAATTCTGTAAATCAATCTCAAAATCCTCCAAATCATAATGATACAAAGGTATTTTACGTGCTTTCAGTAAATCTCGAAAAGCATTTAACTCCATTTGTGCCATTTTAGCTGCATAATCACAAGTTAATCGCCCCGACTCAAATAAATGTAATGCAATCTCTTGTAAAAATTCCGTAGGGGTTAACTGGGAAGCGTCTAAAAATTCATCTGCAATCACTAATGACATTACCAAAATCTCTTAATTCTATATTTATATTTTAGCGAACAATGTCCACTTTAATAAATCCGACTTCCTACAGCGATTTCCAATCATATAAGGTACATCCTAGCCCCCTCATCGCTTGCGGGGAGGGGGTTGGGGGTGGGGTTCTTGTTCCAGGTTTGATGACAATTTGCTGTAACAAATTAATGCTTCTGTTCCCTGTTCCCTGCGATGCACTGAGCTTGTCGAAGTGTTCCCTGCCCTCACAGATAACTTTTATGGCTTACGCCACGCTATCAGCAAACCCTATTTAATGGTTACAGTTCTTAATAGATACCCAACTAGAGTCTGCTATGGGAGAACCATCTTCACCTAGCAAGCTGTAGTGTTCCTTTTTCCAAATTGGCGCATTATGTTTGAGTGTATCAATAGCATACTCACAAGCGGCAAAAGCCTCACCACGATGGGGACAACCCACAGCCACAACCACACTAATTTCCCCAACTAATAATCTGCCAATGCGATGATATATTACCACCCGACTCACATCAGGCCATTGATGGCGAATATCATCAGCAATTTGATAAAATACCTGTAAAGCCATCGGTTCATAAACCTGATATTCCAAAGCTACCACAGACTTACCATCAGTTTGATTACGAACCATACCACTCATCAGCACCACAGCACCATTAGCAGGATTATCTGCTTTACTGTAGATTTCTTCCACAGACAATGGAGCTAATGTAATCCCAAAACCATCTTCAACCCTGGGTTTAGTTGTAATCATACATTCTCCTCATAAAAATCCTCAAATTTATTCATCCGCGTTTATCTGCGTTTATCTGCGTTTAATAATTATTCTATAAGTTTATAGTGTGGGTAGTTTAAAAACCGTAAAATCAGTTAAACTAATTTTTTCAACTATTCATAAAAACCACAATTATCTCATGCAAGTGCAACTCAGTGGATCTAAAAATCCCCTTGCGTATCTGCTATTAATTGCTCCTTTTTTCCTTTGGGGTACAGCAATGGTGGCAATGAAAGGCATAATTCCTCATACTACACCCCTATTTATGGCTGGAGTCAGATTGATACCTGCGGGAGTATTAATTCTCATAGTGGCTGCATTCATGGGTAAACCCCAACCTCAAAGTTGGTTAGGATGGTTGTGGATTATTATATTTGCTTTGGTTGATGGTACATTATTTCAAGGCTTTTTAGCCGAAGGTTTAGTCAGAACCAATGCCGGCTTAGGTTCAGTGATGATAGATTCCCAACCTCTAGCAGTAGCTTTACTTTCCCTCTGGCTATTTCAAGAACATATTGGATTATGGGGATGGTTGGGGTTAGGTTTGGGAATTACAGGAATTAGTCTGATTGGTTTACCCCAAGAGTGGATTTTTCATCTTTTTGACTCAGGAATCACCATTTCCATAGATAATTGGCAAGAGTTATTTAATCGTGGTGAGTTATTAATGTTACTCGCTGCTTTATCAATGGCTGTGGGAACAGTGATGATTCGGTTTGTTTGCCGCTATGCAGATCCGGTAACGGCTACAGGATGGCACATGATTATCGGTGGCTTGCCTTTGTGGGGAATTTCTTCAGTATTAGAATCTCAACAGTGGGAAAATCTTGTCCTATGGGACTGGATAGCGTTAAGTTATGCTACTGTATTTGGCAGTGCGATCGCTTACGGATTATTTTTCTACTTTGCCTCTAGTGGTAATCTCACCAGTTTAAGTTCTCTGACTTTTCTCACACCCGTTTTTGCTTTAATATTTGGTTATATTTTTCTCAATGAAGTCCTGACTACTATTCAATGGTTTGGGGTTTTTCTGACCTTAATCAGTATTTATTTAATTAACCAACGGGAAAATATCGGCGGAAATCAGAAACCTACTATCACAGAAGTCAGGAGTCAGGAGTCAGGAGTCAGGAGTCAGGAGTCAGGAGTTAAGAGTTAAGAGTCCCTTACAGTATCAATACTGTTCGGTTAACGAAAATTTCCACGTAAACAACCTATTGTATAAAACCAAAAAATCATTGAAAATGTTGGGTTTCGTTCCTCAACCCAACCTACGTATTTTTGTTTTTTAGTCTTAACCGAACAGTATTGCTTACAGTATGGCTTTTACCGTAGATTCTTTATCTAATTTAAATTTAACAACCGCCAGTAATTCTCTTGATGTCTAACATTCAAAATCTCAAATCTACCCTCCTACCCCCACCCCTCAAACCCGGTGATTTACTGCGCGTCATTGCCCCCAGTGGTGCATTGCGAGAAGTTGAAGCTTTTAACCAAGGTGTGGAAATTTGGAAGTCGCACGGCTATCGGATTAAAATCAGCGAAAATATAGATAATAGACATGGTTATCTAGCTGGTACAGATGCCCATCGTCGTCAACAATTAGCCACAGCATGGCAAGATCCAGAATGCAAGGGTATTCTCTGCGCGAGAGGTGGTTTTGGTAGCACCCGGATTTTAGAAGATTGGACTTGGCAAGAAAATACCATTACCCCTAAATGGTTAATCGGCTTTTCTGATATCACAGCCCTGCTTTGGAGTCTCTACAACGCCGGAATTGCCAGTGTACATGGTCCCGTCATGACTACCCTAGCCAATGAGCCAAAATGGTCAATCAAGCGGTTATTAGACATAGTAGAAGGTCGTCCCCTCTCACCTTTAAAGGGTTGTGGTTGGGGTGGTGGGACAAGTACAGGAATCTTACTTCCTGGTAATCTCACAGTCGCTACCCATCTTTTAGGAACACCGATTTTACCCAACTTTGATGGTGTGATCTTAGCCTTAGAAGATGTCACAGAAGTACCTTATCGCATTGATAGAATGTTAACTCAGTGGAGATTAAGTGGAGTTTTGTCCCAAGTTCGCGGTATTGCTTTGGGCGGATTTACCAAGTGTGAAGCCCCACCTAACATACCTAGTTTTACTATAGAGGAAGTATTGCGCGATTGTTTGGGTGATTTGGGTATTCCCATAGTTTCTCATCTCCCCTTTGGTCATGATAATCCCAATGCTGCTTTACCTGTGGGAATAATGGCAACATTGGACGCGGAACAAGGAACATTGCATTTTACCTCATAGATATAGATATATTAAGTAGGTTAGCATTAAAAATTGTCGTTATGGCAAGGCAAGAGGCAAAAGGCAAAAGGCAAGAGTGAAGAGGGTTTGGGCGATTTTACTTTTCTTTACACAGATTAGTTTTATTGTGTTCACCTACTTAGACACTATGTTTCTTATCTATTCCCTATTCCCTGTTTAAGACAATGACAAAACATAAATAACTGTAAATCTGCGAGAACTTGATTAAAATCATGATGATTGTATAAACCTGTTTTATGATTAGCATTTCTGAGAACTGTTAACCAATTTGCTACTTCTTTCATGTACTCTATAGATGTATCAATTTTTTGGGGATTATATGATCCTATTTGTCTATGTAATGCTAATTCTTTATCAGTGGGTTGAATACCTAAATCATTGATTTGAGCAGTAAGTATTTTACAGGTCAATTTTTCAACTAAATTTGCGGCTTTTAGACTTATACAATGAGAATGTACACGATATTTAATTAACACTTTGGGAATATTCCAAACTTTGAATTTTTTGGATATTCTTACCCATAGATCATAATCTTGAGCATTTGGATAATCTTTTCTGTAAACCTCTCCATTTATCTTAACTGCGTTGATTGCACTTCTTCTCATCAAAACTGCTGAATGAGCAAAATAGTTATGGAATAACAGCCGACAAGGAATTTTTTGATCGGGTTCTTCCTCATTCCATACTTCACCCGTCAAATTATCCTGATCATCCATTAATTCAACCCAAGACCCAACCATACCAAAGTCTGGGTTATTTTCCATAAACTCAAATTGTTCTGCTAATCTTGATGGATAAGCATAGTCATCGCAATCTAAAACAGCAATGTATTCACCTGATGATGCTTGCAAACATTTATTTCTAGTTGTTGGTATCCCCAGATTTACATTGTTTTTAATTAATTTGATGCGTTTGTCTTCATAGGAACTTATAATTTTTACGCTGCTATCTGTTGAAGCATCATCTACAATTACAAGTTCAAAATTCGTAAACGTTTGATTTAAAATACTCTTGATTGCTGTATCAAGATATTTTTCGCCATTATACACTGGCATAACAACTGTGATTTTAGGATTTAACTCTTGTTGAATAAGCTGATTTTGATTCATAATATTTAATGATTTTGAACAAATGGGTGATTTTTATAGTAATCCATAAATAACGTATAATATGCGAGTTATACCTAATTTCAAGGAACTTTTGTTCAACCTCAAAAAAATGCCTAGTATAAATTTTGACCCTAAGCCGACAATCTCGATTATTTTATGTACCTACAATCGAGCAAAATATTTAAAAGATTGCATAAATAGTGTACTTCAACAAACTTTTCAGGATTTTGAATTAATTGTAGTTGATGATGGTAGCCAAGATCATACTTTTGAAATTGTCAATGGTTACTTACAAAAATTTAACCATGTTCGTTATCTTAAACATCAAAATCGGAAAGCCGCTTACGCCAGAAATGCGGGTATTCAAGCATCTTTTGGTAACTATATCACGTTTATTGACAGTGACGATACCTATAAACCCCATCATCTAGAATCGCGGCTGGAATTTATGCAAGCTAATCCAGAGATTGATTTGATTGAAGGTGGATGTGAAATTGAGGAGGAATTTTCTGTTCCTGATTATTTTCAACCTGATCAAACAATTAATATTAGAGAATGCGTTGTCGGTGCTACATTTTTTGGAAAAAGACCGATGTTTTTTGAATTAAAGGGATTTAATAATATTCCCTATGGCGAGGATGCAGATTTGTGGGAACGTGCCGAAAAAATCTTCAAAACTCAGAAAATTAAAGAGCCAGAAACCTATATTTATACGAGGGTAGAAGATAGTACGACTAAGATTTTCTTAGATAAAATGTCTGCTGCTAATTAACATAATCTAATATCTAACTATTGGAAGTAAATTAACAAAACAAATAGCAGGATTTGCCACTATTTCTAGTTGGAGTTTTGAGTTGATTTTTTAAACTGCATCTATAAAATATTTTCATTAAAGAAAGTTATTTTTAGATGCAATTAATCAATTAAATTGGGAGATTGTTGGCAATTATCTAGCCTGTTTATGTAAGTTGTAAATTGACTCTTTTTGAAGATTGGATAGTATTTGTGTGAATTGGGTGAGAATATGTTAGAATTATAGCAAAATATGACAACTATTCAAAGTTAATTTGACATAATTTTGTCTTTTGTCAAGTTGAAGCCTAAAATCTACATTTTTTTGGAGTTTTGGAGTTTATGACAACCTCACAGGAGAGGATTATCCCGACGGATTTGCGAGGTGAAATGTCGCGGTCTTATCTAGAATACGCCATGAGCGTCATTGTAGGTCGGGCGCTACCAGATGCTAGGGATGGACTCAAACCTGTGCATCGTCGCATCCTCTATGCCATGCACGAACTGGGTTTACTACATGATCGCCCTTTCAGGAAATGCGCCCGTGTGGTGGGGGAAGTATTAGGTAAATATCACCCTCATGGTGACACGGCAGTGTATGATGCCCTGGTGCGGATGGCGCAGGATTTTTCCATGCGATCGCCTCTCATCAGTGGACATGGTAACTTTGGTTCAGTGGACAATGATCCGCCGGCAGCAATGCGGTACACAGAATGTCGTCTGCACGCCTTAACCAGTGTTGCTCTCCTCCAGGATATTGAAGCTGAAACCGTAGATTTTGCCGATAACTTCGATGGTTCGCAACAAGAACCCACAGTTTTACCCTCTCGCATTCCCCAACTCCTGCTTAATGGTTCTTCGGGAATTGCTGTGGGAATGGCGACAAATATTCCTCCGCACAATTTGGGAGAATTGATTGATGGGTTAGTAGCACTAATTCACAATCCCGAAATAACTGATATGCAGTTAATGCAGTATATTCACGGCCCCGATTTCCCCACCGGAGCGCAGATATTGGGAGTCAGTGGCATCAAAGAAGCTTACACCACTGGACGCGGTTCAATTACCATGCGGGGTGTTGCCAATATTGAAACCCTGACCCAACGCAACCGTCCAGAACGGGAAGCAATTATTATTACCGAATTGCCTTACCAAACCAATAAAGCGGCATTAATCGAAAAAATTGCCGAATTGGTGAATGATAAACGCATTGATGGTATTTCCGATATCCGGGACGAGAGCGATCGCGACGGCATGAGAATCGTTATAGAATTAAAACGAGATGCCTACCCCCGCGTCGTTTTAAATAACCTTTATAAACAAACCCCCCTTCAAGCCAATTTTGGGGCAAATATGTTGGCACTAGTCAACAGTGAACCCCAAACCCTGAACCTCAAACGTTTCCTCAGCGTTTTCTTAGATTTCCGCATTCTCTCCATTGAACGCCGGACTCGCTATGAACTAAGGAAGGCACAGGAACGAGATCACCTATTGCAAGGTTTATTAATTGCCCTATCACGATTAGATGCAATTATTGTTTTAATTCGTCATGCACCGGACGCACCCACAGCCAAAGGGGAATTAATCACCACTTACGGACTGTCGGAAGTGCAAGCAGACGCAATTTTGCAAATGCAACTCCGCCGATTAACAGCCTTAGAAGCTGATAAAATTCGCCTGGAACACGACGATTTACAACTTAAAATTAGCGATTTAGAGGATATTTTAGCCAGACGGGAACGGGTGCTAGAAATCATCGAAACGGAAATCAGCCAAATCAAAACTAGCTTTGCCACACCCCGGAGGACAGTAATTACTCATGGGGAAGGAGACATAGATGATATTGACTTAATTGCCAACGAAAAAGCAATTATTCTTGTCACCGAACAAGGTTACATCAAACGGATGCCCGTCAACACCTTTGAATCCCAAAGCCGTGCTACCAGAGGCAAAGCCGGTGCGAAAGTCAAAGATGATGATACCATCGAGCATTTCCTCACCTGCTGCGACCATGATAGTATTTTATTCTTTAGCGATCGCGGAGTCGTCTACTGCCTGAGAGCATATCAAATTCCCGTGAGTTCGCGCACCAGTCGCGGCACACCCATTGTGCAAATGTTGCCCATTCCCAAAGAAGAAAAAATTACCTCCATTGTCCCCGTAGACGAATTTAGCAGCGAAGAATATCTCGTCATGCTCACCAAAGGCGGTAACATCAAAAAAACCGTCCTAGAAGCATTTAGCCATATTCGCGCCAACGGATTAATTGCCATATCCTTAGAAGAAGGCGACCAACTGCGCTGGGTCAGAAGAGCCAGAGTTGAAGACAGCATAATTATCGGCTCACGTCAAGGTATGGCTATTCACTTCCGCTGCACCCATGATCAACTGCGTCCTCTGGGGAGAGCGACTCGTGGTGTAAAATCCATGAAACTCAAGGATAAAGATGAACTCATCGGTATGGATATCCTGCCGGCAGCCATTCTCGACACCTTGGACACAGGTACAGAAGCAGAAATCGAAGAAACTGTAGAAATCGAAAATAGCGAAGAAACCGCAGAAATTCTAGAAATTGTAGAAACCGCAGAAATTGCCGAAATCGAAAATAGTGAAGAAATCGTAGAAGTCACCAACACCAACAGTATTGGACCCTGGGTATTAGTCATTACCATGGGCGGTTATGGTAAGCGCGTTCCCGTTTCCCAATTCCGACTGCAAAACCGTGCTGGACAAGGTTTAATGGCTACCAAGTTCAAAAACCGCAAAACCAAAGACAAACTAGCCACCTTAAGAATTGTTAACAGCGATGACGAAATCATGATGGCCACCAATCGTGGTATCATTATTCGTCAAGCCGTCAATGCCATTTCTATTCAATCAAGATCAGCTACTGGAGTTAAAGTGCAGCGTCTAGACGAAGATGATGCCATTACCGGAGTTGCTATTGTTCCCCCTGACACGGGTGATAATGGAGAACTAGAAGAAGCAGAATAGACAATTAACAATTAACAAGATCCCCGACTTCTTAGAGAAGTCGGGGATCTATTTTTTGTATAAAATATTGCGTGAATTTTATATCTATACGTATAGAGCGATCGCCAAAATTTTTTTTAATATTTGCTTGACAAATAGGGGCAGTTAGTAATATTACTTTATGTGTGAGTAGATAAAATATGTTCACAAGCCAAAAACTAAAGTAACACTTAAAATTTAATTAAACAATACGTATGCTCTAGTTTATGTAAACTTGTAGCTTAAAGGACATAAAAATCGCTGTAAAGGGTTTTTATTGTTAGAGGATGTTTGAAAAGTATCAGAATTAATCGAGATCCCCCCAACCCCCCTTACAAAGGGGGGCTAAATTCCTCAAAGTCCCCCTTTTTAAGGGGGATTTAGGGGGATCTGCGGGTGTCAGATCCCACACGAAAAAGTTTTCAAACAACCTCTTAAAATGCGATGCAATAAATTTAGTTTAGGTTTTAATCCATCGTCCAAGTACACACATTTAACTCAGTTCAGCAATAATTTATGTTCAAGTTTCAAATTGAATTTAAATACTCTGTCCCTATATCCAAGACTTTAACTTTAGGGACATTAGGACCTAGCGGCACTAGCAGTGAAGCAGCACTAAAATATCTAATCAGTCAAATTGAGCAAGAGAAAATTAAGGAAATTAATGTTTTAGTGAAGTTATTTGATAGTTTTATAGATCTACAGCAAGCGTTAAAAAATGAGCAAGTAGATTTAGCTTTAGTACCCCACGCATACGAAAGAATTAACGAATTTTATATGCAGCCTAAATTTGATTTAGGCTTTATATTTGTCTGTCCAACTCCTGTCTACGGATTAGCCAAAAGAAAAGATCAAGAATTTAAAGTCATAGGTAGTAAGATTGTTACCCATCCTGCACCATTACCTTTGTTATCGGAACTTCTACCGCTACAGTATAGTCCTCAAGAAATGACAGTAGAATTAGTCAACTCTACCAGTGTGGCAGCTAAACAAGTACATCAAGGTTTAGCAGATTTAGCCATTACTAATGAAAAAGCACGACAATATTATGATTTGGAATTTGTTTCAATTTATGGAACAATACCTATGAGTTGGTCAGTTTTTTACAAAAAGCCTGCTGTAGCTTATGTCTAAATTTTTTCCCTCATATCAAAATATCAAAGTTAGTAATATAGATATAGCGGCTTTTCAATGTCAGGATATTGTTTTTCAATTTGCCTGCATTGCCCCTGGAGCTTGTTTTCCACTACATCAACATTCTGAAAGTCAAATGGGGATGGTAATTTCTGGCAATTTAGAGATGAATGTGAATGGCAAGAAAGAATTTTTAAACCCATTACAACAAGTTTATAGTGCTGGATCTGAAGTTCCCCATGGTTCAGTAAATTATTCAGATGAATCCATATTCTGTTTTGATGTAAAACGGCTGACTCATTTATCAACAAATGAAGCAGTTTTTATAGACCTAAAACCAACTTTAGATCAAATTACAAATTTCCCCAGCTATATCGCCGTCGGCTCTTGGTTTACAACCATTATTACCCAAATTCCTCCAGGAGAAAAAACCTCCAACCAACAATCTGATAGTGAGGAAATAGGGGTGATTATTGATGGGAAAATGATGATCAATATAGGTGGAGAACAACAGGAGATAAAAAGAGGGGAAATTTATTATGCTCCTGCTGATGTAATTCATTCAGGTTATAATTCAGCATCAGAAACAGTGACATTAATAAAAATTGTGTTGCCACATCATTCTTAAATTATTAATAGAGGTATATTTTCCATGGATTTAGGATTAACAGGAAAAGTGGCTTTAGTTACAGGATCTAGTGCTGGAATTGGTCTTGCAATTGCCCAAACATTAGCAGAGGAAGGATGTAAATTAATTATTTGTGGACGCAATTTAGAGAAAGTTCAACAGATCGAAAAGCTACTAATTCGAGAAAAAGAAAATTTAGAAATACTTGCTTTATCCGCTAATGTTCAGAAAGCTGATGATTCTGAGAATTTAGTAAATACTGCTTTAGATAAATTCGGAAAAATTGATATTTTAATTAATAATTCTGAAGGACCATCATTTGCTAGTGACGCAGTAGAAACATTATCAGATGATGACTGGCGGCTAGTATTTGAAGCCAAATTAATGGGTTATATTCGGATGACCAATTTAGTATTACCAGGGATGAAAAATCACAAATGGGGTAGGATTATTAATATTGTGGGTACATCAGGAAAAGAACCTTCACCAAGGTTAATTAAATCAGGTGTGGCTAATGCAGCTTTGATGAATTTTACTAAATCTGTTTCTACCCAAACAGCGAAATTTAATGTTTTGATTACTACAGTTAATCCTGGTTTAATTGACACACCCAGACATCGCCAGTATTTAGAGATTGCAGCCCAGGAAGAAGATACAACAGTTGATGTAATTAAATCTCGAATTGCTGGTAAAATTCCTGCTGGTCGTTTAGGTTTGTCTGATGAAGTAGCTAATTTAGTAGTCTTTTTAGCCTCAGAATGTTCTAGTTATATCACTGGAATAACGATTCCTATAGACGGGGGATTATCTGTTTCAGCCTTTTAAGTAATTCAGTGATTAAGTTTGTAGATTGATTTGTATTTGTGGAGATTAATAAAAATGGTAACTATGCAAAATTCTGGTAATAAAACCAATAAAAACATTGAAGCTATTTATCCCTTATCATCAATGCAGCAGGGGATGTTATTTCATAGTCTTTATAACCCAGAATCAAAGGCTTATTTAGCGCAAGTTCAAATTAGTTTGCAGGGTAATTTAGATATATTGTCCCTTGAAAAAGCTTGGTGTAAAGTAGTAGAACGTCATCCGGCTTTACGGACTGTGTTTGTGTGGAAAAACCCCAAACAACCTTTACAGATAGTCCAGAAACAAGTTAATGTTCCTTGGGTTAATTTAGATTGGAGTTCTCTATCATCAGATGTACAACAAGAGCAATTAGATACTTTTTGTCAATCTGATCAGGATGAATATTTTGCCCTGGATAAAGCTCCTTTGACGCGATTTACTCTGATTTCTATGGGAAATAAGAGTTATGAATTAATGTGGAGTTCCCATCACATTTTAGCTGATGGCTGGAGTTTGTCAGTGATCATGGAAGAGGTTTGGCAGTTTTATACAGCTATAAATAAAGGAGAAACTTTATATTTATTACCTACCCGTCCTTATCGAGATTATATTGGTTGGTTACAACAGCAAGATATTAAACAAGCGGAAATTTATTGGCGTAAAAATTTGCAAGGTTTTACTGCAACTACACCTTTACAAGTTGATAATCTTCACCGCAAAAAAGATATTAGTCGAGAATATAATCATAAGTATTTTTCCTTTTCAGCAGAAGAGACGGCTAGTTTAAAAAACCTAGCTCAAGAAAATTATTTAACATTATTTACACTGATACAAGCAGCTTGGGGAATACTTTTAAGTCGTTATAGTGGTGAAGCTGATGTAGTTTTTGGTGCTACCATTTCTGGTCGTCCTCCGGCTTTATCTGGTGTAGAATCAATGGTTGGGTTGTTTGTGAATACTTTACCTGTGCGGGTGAAAATTCCTGAAGATATGGGAATTTTACCTTGGTTAAAACAGTTGCAACAAGAGCAAATTGAACGAGAAGAATATGGCCATACTCCATTGGTGGAAATTCAAGGTTGGAGTGATATACCACGAGGTCAATCTTTATTTGAGAGTTTTGTAGTCTTTAATAATTTACCCCTGGGTCAAGAGCTTGGGAAAGCAGATCATGATTTACAAATAACCAAGACTAAAAATACTGGACACGCTGATTATCCCCTAACTTTGATAGTGACACCAGAGAAAGAATTAAAATTAAATTTAATTTATGCTGGCGATCGCTTTGATCATGGGACAATTGAGAGAATGGCAGGTCATTTGCAGACTCTGTTACTAGGAATTGTGGCTAATCCTCAAAGTCTACCAGGGAGATTACCTCTATTAACTCCCCAGGAACAAAAATTTCTTTTGGTAGATAGTAATCAAACAGCAGCGGAAAATCTGCTCCCAGAAAATATCCACGAATTAGTGACAAAATGGTCAGAAACAACACCTGATGCTGTAGCTTTGGTTTTTGCTGATCAAAAATTAACTTATCGGGAATTAAATAACCGCGCTAATCAATTAGCTCACTATTTGCAAAAATTAGGAGTGGGTGCAGATATACCTGTAGGGTTGTGTTTAGAGAGAGGTTTAGAAGTAGCGATCGCTATTTTAGCAATTCTTAAAGCTGGTGGTGTTTGTGTACCTCTAGATTCTAATTATTCTCCAGAAAGATTGGGGTTAATTTTAGCAGATACTCAAGTACCTGTGCTGATCACGCAAACCAATTTACAAGCCTTACTTCAATGTGATTTCCCTCATCATCGGTTAATTTTAGATCAGGAATGGATACAAATTAATTTAGAGGAGAAAACCAACCCAATCACTCAAATTACATCTGAAAACCTAGCTTATATAGTTTACAGTTCCGGTTCTACAGGTAAACCTAAAGGAATTTCTGTTCCCCATTATTCTCTGACCAACTTAATAGCACATCACTTAGTGAAAATGGCTTCTGGTGTCGGCGTTTTACAATTTGCACCTTTGAGTTTTGATGTTAGTTACCACGAAATTGTTGCTGCTTGGGGTACTGGTGGAACTCTTTATCTGATTCCCGAAAATACCCGGTTAGATTTAGAAAAATTAATGGAATTATTGGCAAATAATCCCATTCAAAAAGTGATTCTTCCCGTTAGTCTATTACAGCAACTAGCAGAATTTTACGGACAACAAATAGAACTATTTAGCAATTTACGAGAAATCTGTGCTGCGGGTGAGCAATTACAAATCACTCAACCAATGATTGATTTATTTAAACAACTGAAAAATTGCCGTTTATATAACTTATACGGACCAACAGAGGCAGATTTAGTGACAACTTATGCCTTTAGCGAAAATCCAGAACAATGGCCTGTTTATGCACCCATTGGTAAAGCGGCTGTCAATGTCAAAGTTTATATTTTAGACAAACATTTCCAACCTGTACCAGTGGGAATTGTGGGAGAAATATATGTTAGTGGTTATGGTTTAGCACGAGAATATTTTCAGCGTCCAGAATTAACAAAAGAGAAATTCATTCCTAATCCTTTTGATGAATCACCTTATCATCGTCTGTATAAAACTGGAGATATAGCAAAATATTTACCAGATGGTAATATTGAGTTTTTAGGAAGAATAGATGATCTCGTCAAAATTCGCGGTTATCAAATTGATTTATGTGAAGTCGAAGCAATTTTAAGCAAGTATCCTCGCATTAGTCAAGCAGTAACAACTACTCATGGGGAAAATGCTAAGGAAAAATTTCTCGTCGCTTACTTTATCCCGGTAATTAATGAAACTGTTAATGCTTCTGAACTGAGAAAATATCTGGCTGCTCAATTACCAGATTATATGATTCCTTCTGTATTTGTGCAAATGGATTCTTTCCCCTTGAATCCTAATGGTAAAGTTAAACGTAAAGTTTTACCAATTCCCACGAATGAGCGACCAGAATTAAATCAAATCTATACTGCACCACAAACCCCAATTCAAGAAATACTAGCAGAAATTTGGGCTGAAGTATTAGGAGTTAAACAAGTAGGAATTGATGATAACTTTTTCCAATTAGGAGGACATTCACTCAAAGCCATACAATTAATTGGGAAAATTCGTCAAACATTAGAATTGGACATTACTATTCGTCATTTGTTTACTTCTCCCAGTGTCAAAGAATTAGCTACTGCGCTAGGAGAATTAGCTGGTGGAGAGGACATTATCAATGAGATTGCTAAGACTATTCAAGAAATTGCCCAACTTTCCCCAGCACAAGTACAGGCAATGTTAGCACAGCAGTAGGTTCAAAAATACATCAATTCTATCAAAATACCAAGAAAGAATACTAGGAGAAAATACCATGAATACAATTAATTTTTTATCGCAGTTAAGAAGTTTAGAGATCACAATGTCTCTGGAAGGAGAAGAACTGAAAATTAAAGCTCCCAAAGGAGTAATTACACCATCTTTAAAAGCGGAAATAGTGCAACGCAAACCGGAAATTATTGCTGTTCTCCAAGAGGCTAAAACTTCCACTCAAGATGTTTTTGTACCCATAGCTTCTGTAGATAGAACGGGTATGTTACCCCTGTCTTATAACCAAAGCTCAATGTGGTTTATACATCAATTAGATCAAGATAATACGGCTTATAATGAATCTTTACAATTGAAAATTAAAGGTCAGCTAAAGATCACGGTTTTAGAACAAAGTATTCGAGAAATTATTCGTCGTCATGAAAGTTTAAGAACTGCTTTTCCTGCTATTGACGGGAATCCTTATCAAAAAATCAATTCTCATTTTACTTTTCACCTGCCAATTATAGATTTACAAACTTATTTAGAAACAGAAATATCATCTTACATTACCCGCGAAGTTCGTCAATCTTTTAACTTAGAAAACGGTGATTTATGGCGATTTAAACTATTGCGTACAGGTGCAGATGAGTACATTCTCCTAATTATTATCCACCACATCATTGTTGATGGTTGGTCAATGGGTATTTTTATTAAGGAATTATGTCATCTTTATCAGAGTTTTGCTAGTGGTTCTCCTATATCTTTGCCAGAATTAAATATACAATATGGTGACTTTGTGGTATGGCAACAGGAAAATATTACAGGAGAAATATTACAAAAACAACTAAAATATTGGCAACAACAATTAGCTGCTAAACCACCGTTATTAGAATTGCCAACAGATAAACCCCGTCCAGCTATTCAAAGTTTTGCTGGTGCAACTCATAAATTTAAAATTGATGGTGATTTAACTCAACAATTAAGGAATTTAAGTCAAAAATTAGGGGTAACTTCCTTTCATACTTTACTGACAGCTTTTGTAGTTTTACTTTATCGTTATACTGGTCAGAATGATATTAGTGTCGGTTGTCCAATTGCTAACCGTAAACAAGTAGCAGTAGAAACATTAATTGGTTTTTTTGTAAATACAATAGTTATCCGTAATCAAATTGAAAATAACTGCCAGTTTTCCGAATTAGTAGCACAAATACGACAAACAAGTTTAACCGCTAATAATCATCAAGATGTATCCTTTGAGCAGGTTGTGGAAGTATTAAATCCAGAACGTTCTCTCAGTTATAACCCAATTTTTCAGGTTATGTTTGCTTTGGAAAACATATCTTTAGATACCATAGAGTTACCTGATTTAATCATCACTCCCCAGATGGTGGAACGGGGAATATCTCCCTTTGATTTAAGTTTAGCTATGTTTGAAACCAAGACAGAAATTATTGGTCAATGGGAATATAGTACGGATTTATTTACGGCAGATACAATGATCAGAATGACAGATCATTTACAGACTTTATTATCAGCTATTGTGAATAATCCCAATGAATATATTAACAAATTGCCTTTGTTGACAGCAGCAGAAAAAGAGCAAATATTAATTACCTTTAATCAAACAGACAGAGATTACCCCAAGGATAAATGTATTCATCAATTATTTGAAGAACAAGTTAAACTTTATCCTGACAACATTGCACTGGTTTATGAAAATCAACAATTTACCTATAAACAGTTAAATTCTCAAGCTAATCAACTGGCACATTATTTACAAAATTTGGGTGTAAAACCAGAGGATTTAGTAGGGATTTGTTTAGAAAGATCATCTGAACTAATTATTAGTTTATTGGCAATTATTAAAGCTGGGGCTGCATATCTTCCCCTTGATCCTCATTACCCTCTTGAACGTTTATCCTACATGATTGATCATTCTCAAGTTAAGGTAATACTAACGAAGGAGTATCTGACATCTTTAACAGTTGATAGTAGCACTAAAATTATTTATTTAGACCATTTAGAAAATACGTTTTCTGTTCAAAGTCAAGACAACCCAGTTAGTGAGGTAAAACCTGATAATTTAGCTTATGTAATTTATACTTCTGGTTCAACTGGTAAACCCAAAGGAGTAGCAGTTGAACATAGGTCTTTAGTGAATTTCGTTCAGGTAGCAATTCAAGAATATAAAATTACCGATAATGATAAAATACTTCAGTTTGCATCCATTAATTTTGATGCTGCTTTAGAAGAAATATTTTCTGCATTAGCTTCCGGTGCAACCTTAGTATTACGCACCGTAGAAATGTTAAATTCCTTTTCCATATTCTTGCAAAAATGCCGTCAATGGCAAATCACGGGTTTATTTTTACCTACAGCTTACTGGCAACAATTAATATCAGAGTTAGTAGCTACAGATAAAATTTTACCAGAAACAATTAGATTAATTGATATTGGTGGAGAAAGATTACTACCAGATAAATTAAAACTTTGGCAAAACTATTTACAAGAAAAATTATCTTCTTGGCCAAGTTTACCAATTTTAATCAATACCTATGGACCAACAGAAGCCACAGTAGTTACAACTTTCTGTAATGTATCTCAAGTGGAAGATGAGCGCGAACAACAGTCTATAGGTCGAGTAATTCCTAACGCCAAAACATATATTTTAGATGCTAAATTACAACCTGTTCCTATTGGTATCCCTGGAGAATTACATATTGGTGGTGCTGGTTTAGCTAGAGGATATTTGCATAATCCAGAATTAACATCTGCAAAATTTATTTCCCATTGTTTTGGTGATTCTCCATCTGTTCGTTTATATAAAACTGGTGATTTAGTCCGCTATTTACCTGATGGTTATATAGAATATCTAGGAAGAATAGATGATCAAGTAAAAATTCGTGGTTTCCGTATAGAATTAGGAGAAATTGAGACAGTTCTTACTGCTCATTCACAAATTACAGCAGCAACAGTTGTAGTTCGAGAAGATAACCCAAATATTAAACAATTAGTTGCTTATATAGTTACTAATGAACCTTCCTTAAATCGCTCTGATTTACAGAATTTTCTCAAACAAAAGTTACCAGATTACATGATCCCTGCTGTTTTTGTATTTCTGGATGCTTTACCTAAAACACCTAATGGCAAAATAGATCGTAAACAATTACCAATTCCATCAACAGTTAACGAATCAGAAACATTTATTGCCCCCCGCACTCCTACGGAAGCAGTTTTAACTAATATTTGGCAGGAAGTTTTACGGTTAGAAAAAATCGGCATTGAGGATAATTTCTTTGAGTTAGGTGGAGACTCAATTCTGAGTATCCAAATTATTGCCCGTGCTAATCAAAAAGGTGTCCAAATCACTACAAAACAACTATTTCAATATCAAACTATTGCCCAATTAGCTACTGTGGCCAGTCATACTAATGCTGTTGTAGCCGCACAAGGTTTAGTAATAGGAGAAGTTCCCCTAACACCGATTCAAAAATGGTTTTTTGCGGAGGATTGGTGTGAACCTCACTATTTTAATCAGGCAATGATGTTGCAAGTACCAGAAGAGATTCAGCCAGAATTATTAGTACAGTCAATTGGACAGTTAATTATTCATCATGATGTCCTACGGATGCGATTTATTAAAGTTGATTCCCAATGGCAACAAATAAATAGTAATATCAACAGTGATCATGATCAATTAGTGCCTTTTGAAGTAATTGATTTTTCTGATATACCAAGTACAGAACAGTCAGCAGCGATTGAATTTAAAGCTAATGAATTACAAGGAACATTAAATTTGGCAACAGGTCCAATGTTGCGAGTGGTGTTATTTAATTTAGGTCAAGAAAAATCCAGTCGTTTACTTTTAATTATTCAACATCTGGTTGTTGATGGTGTATCATGGAGAATATTATTAGATGATTTAGTAACAGCCTATTGTCAACTAGAACAAGGAGAATCTATCAAATTACCTGCCAAAACTACATCATTTCAAGACTGGGCAATTCGTCAACAAAACTATGGCAATTCCCCAGCAATCACACAGGAATTAAATTACTGGTTATCTCAAGTTCCAGCCCATATTCAACCTTTACCTTTAGATTTTCCTGTCGTGAAAGCAGCCCAAAAAGCCTTGAATATGGAAGGGAGTTCTGAAGAGATTTTTGTGGCTTTAACAACAGAGGAAACTCGGATTTTACTTCAAGATGTACCTTCTGCTTATAATACACAAATTAATGATATTTTATTAACTGCTTTAGTGCAAACCTTTTCTCAATGGACTGGTGCTGATTCCCTACTGATTGACTTAGAAGGTCATGGACGGGAAGAACTATTTAATGATGTAGTTTTATCTCGTACGGTCGGTTGGTTTACTACTATTTATCCTGTATTTTTGCAGTTAGGGAAAACTTCTGATCTTGGGGAAAATTTAAAAACTATTAAAGAGCAATTGCGAAAAATTCCTAATCGTGGTATTGGTTATGGTATCCTCCGTTATCTGTGCCAAAATATTGATATTTACCAACAATTAGAAAAACTGCCCCAAGCTGAGATATCTTTTAATTATCTCGGACAATTTGACCAGATTCAATCAGAACCGATTCTATTAGGATTTGCTCCAGAAAGTCCAGGACGAATTTTCAGCCCTAAAGCAGCGCGTGGTCATATATTAGATGTGGTAGGCAAGGTGGTAGAAGGGAAACTAGAAATTTATTTTGTCTACAGTCAAAATCTTCATCAGAGAGAAACTATTACTCATCTCGCTAATGATTATATATCGAAGTTAAAAACATTGATTACACATTGTACTTCTTTAGAAACTGGTGGTTATACTCCTTCGGACTTTCCTGATGTAGATTTGAGTCAAGATGAACTTGATGATTTATTATCTACATTGGCATGAATATAGCAATTCCCAAGCTCAAGAAATACACCCCACCCGCTCTATCGCGCACCCTCCCCTTGGTAAGGGGAGGGTTGGGGAGGGGTAATTTTGTATCTCACTAAAGAGGGAAAGGCTAAAAGCAAAAATAATTTATTAATGAAGAAAAAAAAATGGAACATAATCTTTTTGATTTAACGGGTAAAGTTGCTATTATTACAGGTGCTGCTAGAGGAATTGGTAAAGTAATTGCTCAAGGATTAGCTGCTGTGGGTGTAAAAGTAGTAATTGCTGATATTAAACAAATAGAAGCAGAAGCAACAGCGAAAATTATTCAAGCAGCAGGAGGGGATGCTATAGCCTTAACAACTGATGTTACTAAACGTCAAGATTGCCAAAATTTAATTCAGCAAACTGTTAATTATTACAACCGTTTAGATATTTTAGTTTGCAATGCGGGAATTGATATTCTCAAACCTTTTATTTCCCTAGAAGAAGAGGAATGGGATGCAATTATTAATGTTGATTTAAAGGGGTATTTTAATTGTTCTCAATTAGCAGCTAAACAAATGATGGCACAAGGTACAGGTGGATCAATTATTATGAATTCTTCCATAGCTGGTGTAATTGGTATCTCTGGTTGTGCTGCTTATACTGCGGCCAAAGGAGGTGTAAATCAGTTAGTGCGATCGCTTGCAGTAGAATGGGCAAATGATAGGATTCGTGTGAATGCTTTTGCCCCCGGATATATCAATAATATTATGGAAGGCACGGAAAAATTTCGTTTACCTCCAGAGCAAGATCAAGCACATTTAAAAATAAAAATTCCCATGCAGCGAAGAGGTGAACCAACAGAATTAGTTGGTCCGGTGATTTTTCTCGCTTCCGACGCTGCTACTTACGTCACAGGTGCAATTTTAATGGTAGATGGTGGTTACAGTGCCATTTAAAAGCTACTCCAGGCTATTAGAGGATGTTTTAAAAGTGGTATCCCGTATTTTTATCACATTTTTACCCCCCTTTCCCCTTATGAAGGGGGGAAACAAGAAAATCCAATTCCCTCCCATTAACAAGGGGAGGGTTAGGGTGGGGTCAAAAATATTTGATACATCAATCATAACTTTTCAAACACCCTTTTAGCAAGTAATGAAATCAGTTGTCAGGAGATTTTTAGCAGTGTTTAACATCAATAATATTGACTCTATGAATCAGCCAATTAATAATCTAGAAATCAGCAAATATATCTCAGTTATTGAATCAGCTTTATTAAGAAATATCCTTATTGAAGACTGTGCTGTAGTCAGCAAAAAAGGCGAAAATGGTCAATTTCAATTAATTGCCTACATCGTTTCTAGTGTACGCATATCCCCAGAACAAATTCAATCCCAACTACAAAATAATTTACCAACATCTTTATTCCCAATATTACCAAAAACCTACGTTCCTGTTTCTAGTATTCCCTTAACAGCTACAGGGCAGATAGATGAAGTTGCTCTAATGAAATTAGCTGTGATTGATTCTCACTTAATTGCTAATGCAGAAAAACAACTGGAGTCAATGGGAGAAATTGATCATGTTGCCGTCATAGTTGAACCACAGATTAACAAAATTCCTGCCCTGCATTTAACAGATTTATTACCAGAAATTTCAGTTATTAACGCTGAAGATCATCAAACTCACGGACAAAAAACCTTATCCAGCAATAACAGAGAACATCAACAATTGCTAGAACCAAAAAAACTAGCTATTAGTCATGGAGAACCTTTAGACTATCCTCAAGACGCTCCCCAAACATTAGGAGAATTACTAGAAAAAACCGCTCAAAAATCAACTAATAATATTAGTAATAATATTATTTATATTCAACCTGATGGCTCAGAAAAAATACAATCTTATCAAGACTTATGGCAACAAGCCCAAAGGATTTTAACTGGGTTGAGAAAGTTAGGACTTAAACCCCAAGATAAAATAATTTTTCAATTGGAAGACAATCAAGATTTTATATCTGCCTTGTGGGGTTGTATATTAGGGGGATTTGTGCCAGTACCAATATCCATCTCCCCAAACTACAACCAAATAAACAACACTACCAGCAAACTCCAGAAAATTTGGCAAATGCTGGAGAAACCCCTGGTACTAACAAGTGCTTCTTTATCTCCTAAAATTAGTGATTTGTCGAAACTTTTCAATTTAGAAAACTTTCAATTTGAAAGTATTGACAACCTTCGCAAATGTGAACCAGATGCCAATTTTCATCACAGTCAACCAGAAGACTTAGCAATTTTGTTTTTAACTTCTGGTAGTACCGGTACACCTAAAGCTGTTATGCAAAATCATCGCAGTTTGATTAGTGCTTGTATTGGTATTACTGCAATTAATAGTCTTAGACCAGATGATGTTTGGTTGAATTGGCTTCCCCTAGACCATGTTGTGGGAATAGTAATGTGCCATATTAAAAGTGTCTATATAGGTTGTCAGCAAATCCATAGTCCGACAGAATTAGTTTTGCAAGAACCAACAAAATGGTTAGATTGGATTGATCACTATCGAGCTACGATTACATGGTCCCCTAATTTCGCTTATGGTCTGATCAATGGGCAACTAGAAAAGCTTTCAAACAAGTCCGTTACTAGATGGAATTTGTCTTCAATACGATTCATGATTAATGCTGGTGAAGCCATAGTTCCCAAAACAGCCCGAAGATTTTTAGAGTTGCTTATATCTTATCAACTCCCTACCACAGCCATGCAACCAGTTTGGGGAATGGCTGAGACATCTTCAGGAGTGACTTATTCTCACAGCTTCTTGTTGAGTTCAACTACAGATAAACAAAAATTTGTGGAAGTGGGAGCGCCTATTCCCGGATTAGCTATGCGAATCGTCAATACTGAAAACCAGATAGTTGAGGAAGAAACAATTGGACAATTGCAGGTAAAAGGTGCATCTGTCACATCTGGTTACTATCAAAATCCCCAAGCAAACCAGGAATCTTTCACTGAAGATGGTTGGTTTAATACTGGAGACTTAGGAACTCTACGTTCAGGCATTTTAACGATTACCGGACGACAAAAAGAGGTAATTATTATCAATGGACTTAATTATTATTGCCACGAAATCGAAGCTCCTGTGGAAGAAATTGACGGGATAAAAATATCTTATACTGCGGCTTGTGCTGTGCGACTAAATGATAGCAATACCGATAAGTTAGCAATATTCTTTCATACGGAAAAAGTTGATGATGCCTTATTTAATCTCCTGAAAGAGATTCGTAACCAGGTAGTTAAACAAGTGGGAATTAATCCAGATTATCTAATTCCAGTCGCTAAAGAAATTATTCCTAAAACTGCCATTGGTAAGATTCAACGCTCTCAACTAAGTCAGCGGTTTCATAGTGGTGAATTTCAAAAAATTATTAAACAAGTTGATATCTTGTTTGGTAATTCTCACACTATTCCCGATTGGTTTTATCGGCAAATTTGGCAACAAAAAAGCCCGATAATTAACCATGATACTCTGAACATAACCAATTCTACTTTAGTCTTTACTGATAATTCTGGATTAGGAGAATATATCTCTCATAGATTATCTCAATATAATCTGCCATACATAACTGTTTCATCTGGTGAAGATTTCCTAAAAATCAATAATTTATCCTATCAAATAGCTCCCGAAAAAGCAGAACATTATGAGTTATTATTGAAGTCTTTAGCAGATAATAAGATTATCCTTGGGCAAATTATCCACCTATGGACTTATGAAAAATATACTGGGGAAGTCACGAGTTTAGAGGCTATTAAACAAGCGCAAATACCAGGCATATATAGTTTATTATTCCTGGTTCAAGCCTTAGGTAAAGTTCAGAGTTCTCAACATCAAATTAAGTTGCTATTTGTTTCTAGTTACGTTCAATCTATCTTATCAACTGACTTAATAGCTTATGAAAAGTCTCCAGTTTTGGGACTGTTAAAAACCATTCCTCAAGAACTACCCTGGTTAAATTGTCGTCACATTGATTTAACTTTTGAGGAAGTTGAAAAAAATGGTGATTATCTTCTTCAAGAACTACAAATATCTAGTAAAGAACGGGAAGTTGGCTATAGAAATGGGGGACGTTTTGTGACTCGCTTGCAAAAAGTAGAATTGCTCAATGAACCTAAACAGCCAATTCCTTTTCAGCGAGGTGGAACTTATTTATTGAGTGGAGGACTGGGAGGTATAGGAGTAGAAATTGCTAAATATTTGTTGAAGAATTACCAAGCTCGACTATTATTAATTGGTAGAACTGCCTTACCAGAGAAAAGTACCTGGGATTTGCATTTACAAAAAACAGATCCTATTTACCAACGTCTACAAGCTTATCAAGAACTAGAGCAGCTTGGGGGAGAAATTACCTATGAAGCTGCTGATATTTGCGATTTAAAACAATTGCAGTCAATAGTTGCCAAATCTGAAGCAAATTGGGGTAAAAATTTGGATGGTATTATTCATTTAGCTGGGATATTTTATGAACAATTAGTATTAGAAGAAAGCCCAGAAAAATTATTAGCTATGTTAACTCCTAAGATGTTAGGAACTTGGACATTACACCAATTGATTAAAAATCATAGCAACAGCTTTTTTATCAATTTTTCTTCTTTATATGGCTTTTTTGGTAGCACTGCTGTAGGTGGTTATGCTGCGGCCAATAGTTTTATTGATCGTTTTTCCCAATATCAACAATTTCACAGTACATTAAATAGTTATTGTTTTGCTTGGAGTATGTGGAATGATACAGGTATGAGTCAGGGTTATGAGATTCAAAATCTCATGAATACCAAGGGGTTCTCTGCTATGTCTTGTTCTCAAGCTATCGCTTCTATGTTTGCTAGTTTGCACCATAATCAAACACAGTTATTTGTCGGTTTAGATGGTAATAGTCTTAATATTCGTCGTTGGTTAATAACATCTGAAAATTTACAAACATTAACCGCTTATTTTACTACTAATTCGACCGATATAAAATTACATAACTGGCAAATAAACGACAGTTTTGGTACTAGTTGCACTTGTAAATTAGTACAACTTTTAGAAATGCCCCTGACTACAAATGGTGCAATTGACAAAGACAAATTAATACGGCAGTATATTCGTCAGGAAACAAGCGATTATATAGAACACCGCAACGAAGTAGAACAGAAAATTGCTCAAATTTGGCAACAAGTTTTAAACATTTCTCTTTTGAGTGTGGAGGACAACTTTTTTGAATTAGGGGGTAATTCTCTTTTAGCTGGCCAGGTAATTTCTCGGTTGCGTGATACTTTTGCTATTGAGTTATCTCTGCAAAGTTTATTTGCGTCTCCTACTGTAGCCACTTTAGCCCATAAACTTGATATACTGAATTGGGCGGTAACGTATGCAAATGATACTATTAATACATCAGAAGAATACGAAGAAGTTTGTTTATAACTTCGACAGAGTAATAAAAAATTCATCTATGTATTGTATAATAAAAATATTGCCAAGTTACCACTTATACACTATGTTTACCACAGCAATAACCACAATCCGGGAAATGCGCCTGTTTTTAATTATCTGGTTAGGACAAGTCATCACCTTTATCGGTTCTAGTATTACCGCCTTTGCGTTGGATGTTTGGGTATATGAACGTACGGGTTCAGTCACACAATTTGCCTTAATCACCTTATTTAATACCTTACCGTTTTTGTTAATTTCACCTATAGCTGGTACATTTATAGACCGTTGGGATAAGCGGTGGACAATGATTATTAGTGATATGTGCGGAAGTTTGGGAACATTAGCGATCGCTGCTTTATTTATATCTGGTAAACTAGAAGTATGGCATATTTATTTAGCTAATACTTTCAGTTCTGCTTGTTTAGCCTTTCTACATCCTGCTTATATGACAACCAATAGCATGATAGTACCACAAAAACACCTAAATCGTGCTAATGGAATGATGAATGCTTTACATGGTGCAGCCCGCATTATTGCACCACCTTTAGGGGGTTTATTATTAGGATGGATTCACTTACAAGGCATTATAGTTATTGATTTTATTACCTTATTTTTTGCCATTGTTCCTTTAATGTTTTTGCGATTTCCAGAAATTAAAACCTCTAGTGAATCAGTTCCACCAATTTCATTTTTAGAAGATATAACTTATGGTTGGAAATATTTAACACAAAGACCTGGTTTATTAGGATTAATGTTTTTATCAGCTTTATCCATATTTACTGTTGGGGGAATTCACGTCATTACCACCCCTTTAGTATTAACTTATGCTTCTGTTAATGTCTTAGGAACTGTCCTTTCTATTTTTGGTTCTGGTATGCTAATCGGGGGTTTATTAGTTAGTATTTGGGGAAATTTCGAGCGCAGTATAGATATTATTTGTCTGTCTACTTTTATTGGTGGCATACTTGTATTTATCTCTGGCTTAACTTCCTCTTTGATTCTGTTTACCGTCTCGATTTGCCTATATTTTGTCATTTCCACCTTTGCTTCCAGTCCTATGCAAGCAATCTTTCAAAGAAAAGTAAATATCAATGTTCAGGGTCGAGTATTTGCCATGAAAGATGCTATAGAATTTTCTCTTTACCCTTTAGGTTACATCATTGTTGGTCCTTTAGCAGAAAAAGTTTTTGAACCTTTAATGTCTGGTGACAATTTCTTAACTAATACCATTGGACAAATTATTGGTGTTGGTCCTGGTCGGGGAATGAGTCTTCTATTAATCCTATTAGGAATTCTCACCATGATCTCTACCTGCTTGGCTTATCTTTCTCCACGGTTAAGATCAGTAGAAGAAGAATTACCAGATATAGATATCATTTTAGATACAAATCAAACAGTAACAACCTTTCCTGAACCAGTTACTTCTGTATCTTCCAACTAACTTATTAGTGAGGGATTTATCCTTCTTTATCTTGATTTTTAAAACTAACAACTTAAAGTTAATTCACTTTTAACTACAACATCTCATGACTAGCACAGAAAATTCTTTAACTAACCAGAAACGCGATTTACTCAAACTCCTCCTCAACAAAAAGGGTATCAATCTCCAAACAGAAATTATTCTTCCTCGTCCCAACTCTGAAGCAGCACCTCTATCTTTTGGTCAAGAACAACTCTGGTTTTTATCCCAAATTCAGGATAATACCACTTATAATATGCCTCTTGCATTACAAATTAGTGGTAGTTTAAATATATCAGTTCTAGAACAAGCAATTACAGAAATTGTCAGACGACATGAGATTTTACGTACCAATTTCCAACAAATAGAAGGTAAGAATTTACAGGTAATTAGACAAGAAATTAATATTGGCTTGCAAGTGATTAACTTGGAGAAAATTCCCGCTAAAGAACAATTACAAAATGTCCAACAACTAATTAATCAAGAAACTAATAAAATTTTCAATTTAAGTGAAGATGATTTATTCCAATCTACACTTTATCAACTCAATCAAAATTCCTATGTCTTGCTTTTAAATATGCACCATATCATCTCTGATGGTTGGTCAACAGGAATTTTATTACAAGAATTATCTACACTTTATGCAGCTTATCTCGCAGGAAATGAATCACCATTACCAGAGTTACAAATTCAATATGCTGACTATGCAATTTGGCAAAAAGAAAAATTCACTTCAGAAATCAGAGAAAAACAACTAAATTACTGGCAACAACAACTAGCAGACATACCACCATTATTAGAATTACCAACAGATAAACCTCGTCCCCCAGTTCAATCTTTTCGCGGTGGTATTTGGGAATTTTCAATTAATAGCAATTTAAGCCAAAAAATTAGAACATTAACCCAACAGTCAGACACTACATTATTTATGACCATGTTAGCGGCTTTTGTGATTCTACTCTATCGCTACAGTGGTCAAGATGATATTTTAATTGGTTCTCCTATGGCCGGTAGAAATCGTCAGGAAATACAATCATTAATCGGCTATTTTGTTAATACTGTAGTTTTGAGAACTAAACTCACTGGAAATCCCAACTTTAGGGAAATTCTCAACCAAGTTCGTCAAGTAGCTACGGACGCTCATAATTATCAAGATATCCCTTATAATCAAGTAGTAGAAGCATTAAATCCACAACGCAACTTGAGTTATAATCCTGTATTTCAAATATTATTTGATCTTCAGCATTCACTCACAGACAAATCACAACTACCAGGACTGACTTTACAACCTTTTCTAGGGGAACATTCAACTTCAAAATTTGATTTATCTTTAATCATAGAAGATAGGGGTACAGAATTAATTGGCGTTTGGGAGTATAGCAGTGATTTATTTACCCAGGAAACTATCAGCCGAATTACAGAAAATTTTCAAACCTTGTTAAATGGAATTGTTAACAACCCAGAAACACCTATTAATCAATTACCTATAATTTCAGCATTTGAACAACAGCAAATTTTGGAAAAGTGGAACAATACACAGCAAGATTATCCTGCATCTTTTTGTATTCATGAATTATTTGCACAACAAGTTATCAAAACACCAGATTCTATAGCGGTTAAATTCGGTAATCAACAATTAACCTATACTCAATTAAACCAAAAAGCTAACCAATTAGCTAATTATTTACAAAATTGTGGTGTGACATCAGAAGTATTAGTAGGATTGTATTTAGAACGTTCTTTAGATATATTAATAGCCATTTTAGCAATTCTTAAAGCTGGTGGTGCATATCTACCTTTAGATCCTAAATATCCTCAAGCAAGATTAGCAGATATCTTAGATGATTCTCAAGTTTCTATCATTTTAACCCAAGAAAAATTATTAACCTCCCTTAGTTCCCCCTTACAAAGAGGGGAAACTCCACTCACCACATATCAAGGGAAAATTATCTTATTAGACACAGATTCAACAATCATTTCTCAGCAAAATATAGGAACACCAATTAGTGCAATAAAACCAGATAATTTAGCTTATGTAATTTATACTTCTGGTTCAACTGGTAAACCTAAAGGAGTAATGATTACCCATCAAAATATAGTTAATCATGCTACTAGTATCATTGACAAATATCAAATTAATAGTCATGATCGGATTTTACAATTTACCACATTTATATTTGATGTTGCAGCAGAAGAAATGTTTCCAGCTTGGTTAAGTGGTGCAACTTTGATCATGTGTCCTCAAGAAATGTTTACAAATTTAATAGAGTTTAGCCAATTTTTAGGACAAGAAAGTTTAACAGTTGTCAATTTACCTACACCTTATTGGCAAGAATGGGTATTAGAAATAGATAGAAAAACAAGTCAAATTCCTGATAGTTTACGTTTAGTTATTACAGGTAGTGATCAAGTTTTACCGGAAAAATTAGCTTTATGGCAAAAATTAGTAGCAGAAAAAGGACAAAACATTCAGTGGATAAATGCTTATGGACTAACTGAAACTACTATCACCAGTACAGTTTATCAACTTCCAGTAAATTATCAATTAAATACCACCCATTCTGTACCTATTGGTCGTCCTGTTGCTAACACAGAAATATATATTCTTGATCAGAATTTACAACCTGTTCCTATCGGTATACCTGGAGAATTACATATTGGTGGTGCTGGTTTAGCTAGAGGATATTTAAACCGCAAACAGTTAACCAACGAGAAATTTATATCCAATCCTATTCCCAGTTCTAAATCATCAAGATTATACAAAACTGGAGATTTAGCTAGATATTTACCAGATGGAAATATTGAATTTTCAGGTCGCATTGATTATCAAGTTAAAATTCGTGGTTTTAGAATTGAATTAGGAGAAATTGAAGCAGTTTTAGCACAACATCCTTTAGTTAAATCATCAGCAGTAATTGTCAGAGAAATTCAACCGGGAAATAAGCAATTAGTCGCTTATGTTGTCACCGAAGAACATAGCAATATTCAACAGGATTTACGTTCTTTTTTGAAGCAAAACTTACCGGATTATATGCTTCCCGCATTTTTTGTCAGATTAGCAGAATTACCCTTAACTCCTACAGGAAAAATCAATCGTCGGGCTTTATCTGCATTAATGCTAGAATTAAATCATGAAACTGATTATATATTACCTCGTAATCCCCTTGAGCAGAAATTAGCAGAAATTTGGTGTCAAGTTTTAGGGTTAGAAAAAGTTAGCGTCGAGGAAAACTTTTTTAACTTAGGTGGACATTCTTTAGCAACCATCCAAATTATATCTAGAATTAGACAAACCCTAGAAATAGATTTACCATTACAATATTTATTTACAGAACCAACAATAGCAGGTTTAACAAAAATCATTAATCAGTTATTACAAACCGCAGATCATATCACTCCTATTGACGATTTTTATGTTGATGCTATTTTAGATTCTAGCATTAAACCGCAAAATCTACCTCAACAATCTACTAATCAGTTACAACATATTCTCCTAACTGGTGCAACTGGTTTTTTAGGTGTTCATTTATTACATGAACTTTTAGAAAAAACCTCAGCTAATATTCATTGTTTAGTCCGCGCTGAGAATGTTTCTGAAGCTAGGAATAAATTGAAAAATAAACTATCATTTTATCAGCTATGGAATGAACAGCATAGTCAAAGAATTATACCTATCATTGGAAATTTAGAAAAACATCTCCTGGGATTGTCTGAAAAAGAATTTCAAGATTTAGCTAATCAAATTGATATAATTTATCATAATGGTGCTTCTGTAAATTTGATTTATCCTTATTCAGTTTTAAAACCTGCTAATGTACTGGGTACTCAAGAGATTTTACGTTTAGCAAGTCAAATTAAAATTAAACCTGTACATTTTGTTTCTACCACTTCCGTCTTCTGTCCAGAAAATTATCCTGAAAATGAAGTATTACTAGAATCAGATCCTTTAGACTATTATCAAGGATTAGTAAATGGATATACTCAAAGTAAATGGGTAGCAGAGAAGTTAGTAATGCAGGCAAGAGAACGGGGTTTACCTGTTACAATATATAGAGCAGCTAGAATTATCGGTCATAGCCAAATTGGTATTTGCAATACTGAAGATTTATTTTCCAGAATCATTACAACTTGTATGCAATTGGGAACAACACCTAACATTGACTGGGAAGATAATTTAACACCCGTTGATTATGTCAGTCAAGCAATTGTATATTTATCTTTTCAAAAAGAGTCTTTAGGAAAAGCTTTTCACTTGCTAAACCCGCAGATTATATCCATGAATCACCTATTTAATTTAATTCGTAAACTAGGTTATCAATTACCACAGACTAGTTATGATCAATGGTACTCCCAATTAATTAATCTGATGCAAAAATCAGCAGATAAAAGATTAGAAATCATGTCTGCATTCTTTCCACCAACTTCACAGCAAAAAATCCCCGAACCAAAATTCGATGATCAAAATACAGTTAAGGGATTATTTGGTGCTAATATTAATTGTCCGCCAATAAATGAAAACTTACTCAGCCAATATTTTAAAAATGACAATTTTATTTACAGCAAATGATCAAACTTGGACAGCCAAAAACTGCTAATAGCATCACATTGTATACCTTATCTCTCCTCAGTGGCATACTCATGGGAGTAACCGTAGCCCCTATTGGTGCATGGTTTCTAGCCTGGATTGCCCTTGTCCCTCTGTGGCTATTAGTTATTAAGTATACATCTAAAACAGATCCCCCTGCCCCCCGCCCCCTGCCCCCCGCCCTGCTCTGGGGTATCGGTTATCACGGAGTCGCCTTGTCATGGATTACAGGGATTCATCCTATGGATTGGTTAGGTGTCCCTTGGTTGCCAAGTTTAACTATTACCCTCCTTTGTTGGGCATTTATTAGCCTGTGGGGAGGAATTTTAGTTACTGTTTGGGCGGCTTTAATGGTGCGTCTAGATAGGGGAAATCCTTGGTTGCGTGTTCTATTTGGTACAGCCTTATGGTGTGGGTTAGAAAGTCTCTGGAGCGCTAGTCCTCTGTGGTGGAGTTCTTTGGCTTACACTCAATCACCGCAAAATCTGGTAATTCTCCATTTAGGACAGCTTTCTGGACCAAATACTATAACAGCGGTAATTGTGGCGTTTAATGGGTTAATTGCGGAATATCTCACGCAAAGGCGCAAAGGCGCAAAGGAAGAGGGGAGTTTAGGGAAAGGTTTTGTTAATGGTTATTTAATTTTGGCTGTTTCCTTATTAATTATTTCTCATTTTATCGGCTTTATTCTCTACACTGCACCCCTAAATCTAACCTCAAGTACGGCTTTAAAAATTGGTGTTATTCAAGGTAATATTCCTAATAAAATTAAGGTTCTTCCTCAAGGTTTACGTCGGGCGATTACTGGTTATACTGAAGGATATTTAAATTTAACTAATCAAGGTGTGCAAGCTGTTCTTACCCCGGAGGCTTCTATACCTATTTTTTCTCGTGATTTACTTCAAACTCCTTTGTTAGCTGCTATTCGAGAAAAGGGTGTAATAGCTTGGATAGGTGCATTTGGTGAAAGAGGAAATAGTTATACAAATAGTTTATTTACAGTTCTTGGTAATGGGGAAGTTACCAGCCGTTATGATAAATCTAAACTTGTACCATTAGGAGAATATATTCCTTTTGAAAATATTTTAGGTGGACTGATTCAACGGTTATCACCCCTAGAAGCACATCAAGTTGCGGGTAAAGCCCAGCAAATTTTTGATACTCCTTTTGGTAAGGTAATTGTTGGTATTTGTTACGAATCTGCTTTTGCGGAAAATTTTCGTTATCAAGCTTCTATGGGTGGGAAATTTATTCTCAGTTCGTCGAATGATGCCCATTATACGGCGGCAATGGCAGATCAACATCATGCCCAGGATATCATGCGGGCAATTGAAACTGATAGATGGGCGGTGAGGGCAACAAATACAGGCTATTCGGCATTTATTAATCCCCATGGGCAAACTCTCTGGAAATCGGCTTATAATACCTATCAAACCCACGCAGAAACTATTTATCCCCGTCAAACTCGGACTTTATATGTGCGTTGGGGTGATTGGTTAACTCCTTTATTGTTGGTTCTGAGTGCTTTGAGTCGGATATTCCAAAGCCTTGCACTTTTTTGTGATAAAAATCCGCGAAACCCTTATTACAGCAAATTGTCATCAAACCCGGAACAAGAACCCCGCCCCCAACCCCCTCCCCGCAAGTGATGAGGGGGCTAAGATGTACCTCATAAGATTGGAAATCGCTGTAATAAGGGACTTCCAAGAAATAAATTATCCTGATTAACGAACCACGGAGGCGCAGAGGACACAGAGGAATAAGGGTTTGAGGGATTTTTGCGTTGGGTGGTTTATCGGTTGTCAAGAGATTGCTTCCTTTCACTCGCAATGACAACTCATGCAGCACAGGTTTATTAGAGACTTCCAATCAAAAAAATATCCCAAAATTTCTTGTGGTGCGGGCATACTATGGCTAACGCCACGCTACGCTATCGACAAGCTCAGTACGCTCAGTACAAGTCTTGCCCGCTAATCATCAAGGACGGGCAAGGATGCCCATCCCACAAAATTGGATCATTTTTTTTGTGGAGTTCTCTAAGAGGGTGTTTGAAAAGTTATGGTTGATGTATCAAATATTTTTTACCCCACCCTAACCCTGCCCTTGTAAAGGGGAGGGAACTGGATTTTTATTGTTTCCCCCCTTTACAAGGGGGGACTAAGGGGGACTAAGGGGGGTAGCAATGTGATGAAAATTACGGAATACCACTTTTCAAACATCCTCTAAATGGTTTTAGCTTTACTCAGCCTGCCCTATTTATGAGAAAATCCTAGACAAAACAATCTGAGTTATGTCCGCAATTTCCCAGATTTACCACCTCTTCAAGCAACGGGAGACATTCACCTGTAGCAATCATCATCAATAAATCCCCTTTTTCTCAGACATAAATATAGAAATTATGTCCTAACTTTTAGATCAAACCACTTGATTTTCTGAAATTAATTCGTAAAAATACAAATAAGTCTAACATCTTGTAGGCTCTCTTGGTGACAACTTAACCTTATCCAATATCTAGAGTCCGCTTGCGCGGACTTTTTTATTTATCTGGATATTTTTTACATTTTTATCTCAGTTTTTAACTTTTCAATTTGTTGATTAAAGTATGATTCTTGATGTTTAAGTTGTTGTGCTATTGCTAATCCCTTCTGAAATGCTGTTAATGCTTGGTTATATTCTCGCCGTTCTATATATAAGTTGCCAATTTGGTCATAGGCTGACATTAAACCATAAAAATTGTGAGCTAATGTTTGTGTTTCCAAAAGAATTGCGCCAGTTTGCAAGGCTGCATCTACTTGTTTTTGTGAACGATAAAAAGCAACTAATTTCTCTAGTGCTTCTCCAGCCCTAGCGTATTGCTCTAATTGCCATGCTGTAGTATAAGCTGCTTGATAATTATCGAAAGCCTGTTGTTTTAATGTGGGATTTTTTTGGGCTAGATATTCATAATTTGCTGCTATGGCTAATTTTAAAGCGGGAATTTCACTGAGATTTTGGTCACGAGTATAAAGAAGGACTAATTTATTTAATATATCTATTGCTGCTTGGGGTTGTTTTCCTCGCCCATAGATATAAGCTAATTGTTGTAAATATCCCAATTCATTAGTTTTGTCACCCTGATTAACTGCCAAATTTAATAGTTTTTGGTAAGTATTGGCAGCTTGGTCATAATCAAACCAACTTAAATATAATTCTCCAATATTTTTTAAAGTCTCTATTTCTCCAGATGAATCCTGTTGTTGTTTAACTACTGTTAAAACCTGTTCATAAGCCGATATTCCCAATTTAGGAAGACGGATTTTTTGATAAGCTTTACCCAGGAGTTGCCATAATTGTAAATCCGCGCTTTTTTGTTGTCCTATCTCCTTTTGAATTACTTGTAATCGCTGACTAATATATCGCACCTCGTCCCGTTCATTTTGATTCCAGGCGATTTCTCCCACCCGTGATAACGCTTCTATCTCAGCCAATGTACCCAAATAACGTCTTAATCGTAGTTCACGATTCCAAACCTCAAAGGCTTTCTTTCTGTATCCTCCTTGTAGTGTCACCTGTGCCTCTTGATTTAACCCATTTAAATCTGTCCTTAATTTTTGCAATTCTGTTAATGTTAATTGGCGTTTATCTGGTAAATTTGGTAACAGTGGATCAGGTAAAATCATTTCTAGGGGATTGGGAGGAAACTTATCCATATTTTCAATTTTTTTTTCCTGAGCAAGGGTGCTAAAAATACACAAATGCCACACAATAATAGTGGTAATGATGAAAATAAAACGCTGTAGCATGGTGAGTTTACCTTTATTACACTAATTAAACGCAGCATTGCAGGTCATGAGATGACTTAATTTAGGTTATAAGCAAATATCAAGCTTTTCAAGTATTCTGATTCACTGACTTTTTATTTATTTCTTCTTTTTCCTTCCTGTTATTCTGCCTATTTCTCCTGACTACGTAGGTGAACGGAAAAAAACCGTAGACGCGAAGCGGCTTCTCGAAGAGTAATATGTAACGAAAAGTAAAATCGCCCAAACCCTCTTCACTCTTGCCTCTTGCCTCTTGCCTCTTGCCTTGCCATAACGACGACTTACTGACTCCTTTCTTAATTAATATGAGTAAAATAATTCCGGCAATTAGTGTGAAAAACTTTAGTTTTTACTACAGCAAGCAAAAAATCCTGGAAAGTCTGTCAATGGATATTCCCCAAAATAAAATTATTGCTATTATGGGACCTAGTGGCTGTGGGAAATCTACTTTTTTAAAGTCTCTCAACCGCATGAGCGATTTGGAGGGAGAAGTCCACACAGAAGGGAAAGTAGAGTTTTTTGGGCAAAATATTTATGAGAGACGGATTAATCTCAATCGTCTCCGTCGTCAAATTAGTACAATTTATTCCAAACCTAATCTTTTTCCCATGAGTATCTATGATAACGTTGCTTACGGGATTAAATTAGTTGGTTGGCGACCAAAACCAGAATTAGATGAAGTTGTGGAGTTAGCTCTTAAATCTGCGGATATTTGGGAAGAGGTCAAAAACAAGCTCTATAAGCCGGCTTTAGAACTATCTTGTGGTCAACAACAACGACTGTGTATTGCCCGCGCTTTAGCTGTAAAACCCCAAGTTATTCTCATGGATGAGCTTTGCAGTGGACTTGATCCCGTCACTACCACAAAAATTGAAGAACTCATTGAGTGTTTGCGTTCTGAATTGACAATTATCTTTATCTCTCAAAACATCCAACAAGTCTCTCGTCTGGCTGATTTCACGGCTTTATTTCAATACAATCAGAATCATGTGGGACGATTAAGAGAGTTTGCATCAACAAAAAAAGTCTTAGCTCAAGCTACAGATTATCGTACCCGCGATTATGCGACCAGTTATTCCCGGTAACTATACCAGGAGTCAGGAAGAAGAAAATTATTTACCAATTACCAATTCCCTGTTCCCTGTTCCCCGTTCCCTGTTCCCTATTTTACAGCAAATTGTCATCAAACCTGGAACAAGAACCCCACCCCCAACCCCCTCCCCGCAAGCGATGAGGGGGCTAAGATGTACCTCATAAGATTGGAAATCGCTGTAAAAATGAACGCAGCAGGAAAAAACTAGCAATGGATTTAGCATCTACAGGTTCTCCTACCAAAATGGCTTTTTCCAATTCTTCAGGAGTTAGTAATACTGTCTCAATATCTTCGTCTTCGTCTTGTGCTGGTGGTGTTTCTAGCTTTTCTAAATCTCTGGCAATAAAAGCATAGATAATTTCATCAGAATAGCCAGGAGCAAGGAAAAATTCTCCTAATTTATCCCACTGACGAGCATGATAGCCAGTTTCTTCTGCAATTTCCCGTTTGACTGTTTCTAAAGGATCTTCATTGGGTTCTACAGTTCCCGCCGGAAATTCCAATAATCTTCCCTGCACTGCAAACCGATATTGACGCACAAGTACCAGTTTACCGTCTGCGGTTATGGGTATAACCAGAGCACCACCGGGATGACGAATACATTCCCATTCCCCTTCGGCTTTGTTGGGTAAACGCAAGCGGTTAACTTCAAAGTTAAACTTGCGTCCTTTATAAAACAAGCGTTGCTTGAGCAACTGTGGTAATTCTCTACCTAATGGCATAGTAAATTCTACCGTCTGTGAATACAGAGAACTTATACGGGGGTTTTCTGTTGTTATCAGTTCTTTTTGGGTTATAAAAATGGTAATTTTTTTACCCACTAGAATAAATGTACATCATTTGTGTTGATCTCTAGTAGTAAATCTTGAATTACTCGTTGAGATATAGGGTCTATCCAATCTGGAGCAATTTCTGCCAGAGGGACTAAAACAAAGGCTCGTTCAGCCATGCGAGGATGGGGAATTTGTAGATTTGGTTGCTGTAAAATTAAGTCATCATATAATAATAAGTCTAAATCTAAGGTACGTGGACCCCAGTGTTCCTGACGCACACGCCCAAACTTTTGTTCAATGGTGAGTAATTGTGCTAATAAGGCTTGTGGTGAAATCTGCACTGATAATATCGCGCAACCATTTAAGTAGTCTGGTTGAGTTGGTCCTATGGCTTTGGTACGATACCAATGAGATTGGGCTTGTATGCTTATGCCTGATGTTTGAGCTAAGGTTTCTAAAGCTCCTGTGAAAATGGCTAGGGAGTTACCTCTGTTACTACCAAGGGCGATCGCCGTTCTAGCCGCAGTTTGTACCATTCTTTAAGACTCCTACACACCTGGGTTTTTTGAATGTGGGATGTGATGTCCACAATAAGTGCAGAAATCACACACCTACAGTTCAAATATCATCAGGATTGATACCTAATGATCTTAAGTAAGTTGCTAATTTCTCCTTTTGTTGTCGTTCTTGTTGGGCAATTTCCTCTGCTTGTTGTTGGGCTAAAGTTGCTTGTTGGGCAATTTCCTCTGCTTGTTGTTGGGCTAAAGTTGCTTGTTGTCTTGCGTCTTCTGCTTGTAAACGAGCTTGTCTTTCAACAATAGCCCTTTCATCACCAGTTAATAGCAAATTTCCCACATCATCCCACCAACGAACCCACGGTAAACCATCATTTTCTATTAAACCTAATTCCACACCCATAGGATAAATTGGAAAATGATTACGCTCGTTTGGTTGCATCTTTTCATAACGCCCATCAACTAAGCGATAAACTTCCAGTAATGCTTTTCTCGCTTCAAAAATTGCATAAAAAGGAATATGAATTGCTTGTTCATAAACCCAGAATTTACCAGCTTTTTCTGTTTCACTCGGAGGAGTTGCGTCTCTTTCTTCTGAACCATTTCCCGAAACAAACTCAATGGCAATTAATGGTGCGACAAACTCTTTCCATAATACATAGGAACGACGATATTCTCCATTGAGAAATGGTGGTACATTAGGCACATAAAACCAATCAGGAGCTTCTGCACCTTTTTCAGGTGGTTCAGTTAAACGCCAATAAATACCGCTATCTTGACCAATACAGTAGTTTCCATCTGGATGTAGTTTCTGTAATACTGGCTCAATGGAACTGGTTAAGACTATACTTTGTGGATGCTCCTGGAAATTTTTCACAAATGTGCCATCTGAATCTGGTAGTTGCGTATGATCTGGTAATGTGAATTTATTGGTGTGAATGTCTTGACTTGGGGGAGTAGTGGGATTAATCACTGCTTGAGTGGTTTCCATAGTAACTCCAGGATGTATATTGACTTAATTTTAACAGTAGACATCAAAAAGTTGAAGTGTCTGAATCAGATAATTAAATTTGGCTTGATCAATCCTAAACAATCACAAGCTATCGCATTTTTTGGGTCAAATTTGAGTGCTTGTTGCCAAGATGCGATCGCTTCTCTCCATTCTCCTTGCAATGCCGATAATTTCCCCGCTAAGGCATGAAAGTCTGCATGACTATAATACAAAGCTAAAGCTTGATTGTTGTGCATTGCTGCTTCTGGATAACGCTTTTTTGAAAACAGATCCAGGGCTTGTCTGTGATACCAGATAGCTTGGTCATGCAGAGTAATCAAGTCGGACAAATCGGCTTTACAGCGTCTACAAGATGGAGAGTGGGGAGGCAAGGGAGATATCTTGCTGTCAGTTTCTCCCCCTTGCGCCCCTGTTCCCTTTGTTGGACGATAAATTGCTCCACAAACAGGACATTTCATGATTTCTCACTCTCACTCATGAGAAATTGCGTAGTACAGAAAATCTGAGAGTTCTTCTTGTAACTGGGATAATTCTGGACTCTTGTTAGCACTGGCATTTTCAATCTGGGCTAATAAGTTTTGTAATTCCTCTGCTTGTTCAGAATCTAGTGTGGGCAGTGTTTGTTGAGCGCGGTCTAAAAGTGCCGCTAATTCTGGAGCTATTTCTACTACTGAGATTGTCTCTTCTGTGGAGATTTCGATAGTTTCATCAACTTCAAACAAGGCATCTATATCTGCCCTTGCTTGCTTCAATTCATGACTAGAAAGTTTCTCAATCCCTGCATTATTGACTACTAGCGTTCCCTGTTGTCCTTTGCCTTTTTCAGTAGTGGTAACAGTAAGAATGCCATTCACGTCAAAGTCAAAGTGAACCTCAACTTGAATACCCCCTGCTGGTTTGGGTGGTAAGTTCTCGACTCTAAAATCACCTAAAGGCACATTTTCTTCAGCGATGGTATTTTCTCCCTGAAAAACTTCAATTTCTACGGCTTCTTGTTCATCAGACACGGTGTAATAAACCTGAGAGCGAGAAACGGGAACAACGCTGTTACGGGGAATAATCACACTGAAGAAACCGGGCATAATCCCCATTTGTGTAGACATCGCCGCAGCAATACCCAAGGAATGGGGAATTACATCTACAAGAATGGCATCTACAGATTCACCTACCAACACCCCAGCTTGTAAAGCTGCTCCCAAGGCCACACAAAGGTCGGGTTGAATACCATCACTGGGATTCTGTCCCAGATGTTCTGAAATCATTTGTTGGGCTAGGGGAATGCGTGTCGAACCACCAACTAAGATAATTCGGTCAATATCACCGGGTAATAGGTCTGCATCGGTGAGAGCGCGATCAATAGCCTCTAAGGTTTCTGTTAATAGGGGGCGAATCAACTTTTCCAAATCTGCTCGCGCTACTTCTGTTTCTAGATGGAGTGCAGTCTTGCCCTTACTACCTAAAAAGGCTTCTCGAACTGTGGCGAAAGCATGGGAACTCAAATCAATTTTTAACTGCTCGGCTGCTCGTAAAAGACGCGCTTGGGTGACAGCATCATCTGGAACATCCACACCATGCTGTTTACGAAATAGATCCACTAGATAAAGTTGCAACAGCCTGTCAAAATCGTCTCCACCCAAGCGATTGTTACCATGAGTTGCTAATACTTCTGTGACTTCGCCTGTAATTTCCACTACCGACACATCAAAAGTACCACCTCCCAAATCATAAACCAAAACCCGTTCTGTCTCTTCGGAACGCAAATCATAAGCTAAAGCGGCTGCTGTTGGTTCGTTGATAATTTGCAGTACCTCGAAACCAGCAATCTCTCCAGCGGTTTTGGTTGCTTGTCGTTGAGCATCCGTAAAGTAAGCGGGAACTGTAATTACTGCTTGGGTAATTGTTTCTCCTAAAGCATTTTCAGCCCGTTGTTTGAGGGCGCGGAGAATAATAGCGGAAACTTCATGAGGTAAGTATTCTTTATCCCCTAAAGTGGTTTTGTGGTCTGTTCCCATCCACCGTTTAATTGACTTCACGGTGCGTTCGGGAGCCGCAGCATATTGACGCAGTGCTTCTCGTCCCACTAGGACTTTACCCGTATCGCTAAATCCTACACAGGAAGGTAAAATCAGATCGCCATCTTCTCCTGGCAATACCCGCACCTGTCCGTTTTCGACAATTGCTACTTCGGAATTTGTTGTCCCTAAATCAATACCAACTGCTTTCATAGTTCTAAATTTACAAGTTTTTGCCTCTGGTGTTATGCCTACGGCGAGCGAAGCTATTGCACAAGCTCACACCGTAGTAATTACAATAATTACAAAATACCGTATTTTGGCAGCATGACAGCTTCACCATTAGAGATAAGATTACAAGATATTGACCAAATAATTCATAAAAGAAGGGAACAGGGAACAGGGAACAGGCAACAGGGAACAGGCAACAGGCAACAGGGAACAGGGAACAGGCAACAGGGAACAGGCAACAGGGAACAGGGAACAGGGAACAGGGAACAGGGAACAGGGAACAGGGAACAGGGAACAGGGAACAGGGAGCAAATAAGAAACAAAAGTTGCTGAGTTTAAAGCTCAGTCAAAAAAAGGATGTTTTTTTCGTGCTACGCATCTCAAAAAACAGCACTTCGACACCGCTCAGTGACCGTGTCATTATTTCAATCTCATGTTTTTAAACATGAGTTTTTCCTGCGATGTACTGAGCTTGTCGAAGTGTTCCCTGCGATGCACTGAGCTTGTCGAAGTGTTCCCTGTTGCCCGTTCCCTGTTCCCTCTGAAAATTCTTGTCTGTCAGGGCGATGCGTCGGGTTGCGCTGTCGCTTAACCCGACCTACAAAAAATGGACAAGGTATTGATTTTGAGACACCATTAGCCAAAACCTGGCATTTTTTTGTGGTAAAAATCCGCGAAACCCTTTGTTACAGCAAATTGTCATCAAACCCGGAACAAGAACCCCGCCCCCAACCCCCTCCCCGCAAGCGATGAGGGGGCTAAGATGTACCTCATAAGATTGGAAATCGCTGTAATAGATGGTTTTAGGTTTATATGGCTAACGCCACGCTACGCTATCAGCAAGCCCTAATTATTAACTGACAATAAACCGGGGGGAGGAGTAATTTCAACTCGACGGGTTGCTAGATCAACAATAGGGACAATTGCCATCACAAAAGGAATTAAAACTGTTTTTTGTTCTTTATCAGTTTTAAATTCTTCATGGTTAGTGACAAAATCAGGATCAAATTTAACTTCTAATAAATCATGACCTGAAGGTAAGATGTCCACCACCGTTCCTACAAATTCCCCAGATGATTGCATAAAGACTTGCAACCCTAGCAAATCTAACACATGAAATTCACCTTCTGCCAATTCCGGGCGATCGCTCACAGGCACGAAAAACCGACAATCACGCATATTTTCAGCTTGATGGCGATCGCTCACTCCCTTTAATTTAATCACATAAAGATTCTTATTCTCAATATATCGCCCATTTAATAACTCCACAGTTTCAAGTTCCGTTTCCCCAGGACGTAACAACCAGCGTTTTCCCGGTTCTTCAAAGCGTTCAGGAAAATCCGTATTAGGATAAACCCGCAACTCCCCAGTTAAACCTTGAGGTGCGACAATTTTCCCAATTTCCAACCAATCATCGAGATTGGGAATTGGGGACTGGGGACTGGGGACTGGGGACTGGGGACTGGGGACAGGTGATTTTTGACTTTTTCCCCCTGCTCCCTGCTCCCTGCTCCCTTGCTTCTTCTTCGTGTTCTTTGCGTCTTCGTGGTTCATTTTCTTACACACTCACAGCCGCAACTTGATAAACCTGTTCAGCAACTTTCGCTAAACGCTGCATACCGATAGTAATTTCCTCATCACTACCAGTTAAACTGATTCGCAGACATTGGTGTTTGTGTTCCCAGTCCTCCTTTAAACCAGGGAAGAAACTACTACCAGGAACAACAATCACACCCACTTTCTTTAATTCCTGGTAAAATTCCCAATCAGTCATGGGTAAGTCTTGCAACCACAACCAGCCGAAAATAGCCCCCTCACCGCGATGTAAGAACCAAGGTAAATTTTTTGGCATCGCTGCTTCCAATGTACTTTCCAATACATCAAACTTTTGCTGATAGAAAGGACGAATCACATTTTCCGCGATATTTGCTAATGTACCTGATTCTATCGCTCTTGCTGCGATCGCTTGACCATATCGAGAAGAATGAATTCCCACATTAGTTTGGAAACATTCCAAAACTTGAATTAGGTTTTCATCTCCAATGGCTACCCCAATCCGTTCTCCAGGCAAACCTGCTTTTGATAAACTCATACAGTGGAGAATATTTTCCCCAAATACCGGAGTCATTTCTGTAAAATTCAAAGCTGGGAAAGGAGGTGCATAAGCCGAGTCTATTAACACAGGTACATGATGCGGTGCTGCTAAATCCGTGATTTTATTCACTTCATCATTAGTTAAAACATTACCCGTCGGATTACAAGGACGGGAAAAAATCACACAACCAGTATTTTCTGTAATCGAAAGTTGGTTAAAATCAGGACGATATTTAAATCTATGTGCGGCTGTATCAATATCCAGAGTAGGTTTATAAGCAACCAAAGCTTCTGGGAACAAACAAACACCACCATAGCCAGTATAATCTGGACTTAACGGCAACACAATTTCTTTCAAATTGCCATCTTCAGTATAGCCACCAAAAGCATTAGCGGCGTAAAAATAGATAGTTTGACTACCCGCAGTAATTAAAATATTCCGCTCAGTTAAACTTAACCCATAACGCTGGTTAAAATCCTGAACAATCGCCTCAATTAATGGTGAATAACCTTGACTTGAACCATAACGACAAACAACTTCACCATATTCAGAACTAGCTAATAAATCTGCCGTACAATCCCGCCATAACTGTTCTACCTCTGGTAAAATCAACGGATTGCCAGCGCTTAAATTATATAATTCCTGTCCCTTACTAGCTCTGAGGGTTTCGTTAATATCTTTCATAATCGCTCTTACGCCAGTTAAGTTGGACATTTGAGCGCCAATTTTCGTAAGGGCAGGTTTTATCATGTTTGTTATAGACTGAATTAATCGCAAAAGTGGATAAGTGATTGGGTGGTTGCAGCTAAGACAAAATTTATTATAGTTGCCAAAACAGCGAATACCTTTAACCAATCTAAACTAATGAATGCGATTTTAACAAAATCTGATAGTTAATAAAGCCCCACCGATGAAAGTGGGGGGTTTCTCATGTGATAGATACTAATGTACTACACGGAAAATAATTTGACAAGTAATTATGGAAAATATTCCGCAAAACCTTCCCAAATTTAACTCGATATTAGACAATTCACTAACAGGACTTACGTATTGACAAAGTTTTTTAAATATGTATTGTGGATTTTATCTCTTGTAGGGTGCGTCAGACCCAATAATTTGGTAAAAAACAGATATCCCCTATCTGACGCACCCGACTCAATAAGTTATTCCCAAAACCGAAAACGACGCAATTTTATTCATTCATCTGATGGTAAGTTAGTAAGCGTGCGTAAGTCCCATATTAGTAAGGTGCGTCAGATGTTGAAAATCTCTTAATTGTTTGCGAATTATCGAGTCTGACGCACCCTACAAGCGACATTTAATGTGACAAAGGAGAATGGGAATGGAAGTCAAAGCAGCAGTAGCCTACACCCCAGGTAAACCCCTGACAATTGAAACCGTACAATTAGCACCACCACAAGCAGGGGAAGTATTAATTGAGATTAAAGCCAGTGGGGTTTGTCATACTGATGCTTTTACCCTTTCCGGTGATGATCCTGAGGGCTTATTTCCGGCAATTTTAGGACATGAAGGCGCTGGTATAGTTGTTGAAGTGGGGGCTGATGTCAAAAGTCTTAAACCTGGAGATCATGTAATTCCTTTATACACGCCTGAATGTCGGCAATGTGATTATTGCTTAAGCTTCAAAACCAATCTCTGTCAAGCAATTCGCGGCACACAAGGACAGGGTTTAATGCCTGATGGTACTAGCCGTTTTAGTATTGGTGGCGACAGGATTCACCATTATATGGGTACATCCACCTTCGCTAATTATACGGTATTGCCAGAAATCGCCGTTGCCAAAATTCGGGAAGATGCGCCTTTCGATAAAGTTTGTTATGTCGGTTGTGGTGTGACAACAGGTATTGGTGCGGTTATCTACACAGCTAAAGTAGAACCGGGCGCAAATGTGGTAGTTTTCGGGTTGGGTGGAATTGGTTTAAATGTCATCCAGGGGGCGCGAATGGTGGGCGCAAATAAGATTATTGGTGTAGATATTAATCCCAGTAAACGGGCTTTAGCTAAAAAATTTGGGATGACACATTTTGTCAATCCCCAAGAAGTTGCGGGTGATTTAGTTCCTTATTTGGTAGATTTAACCAAAGGTGGTGCTGACTATTCTTTTGAATGTATTGGTAATGTGAATACCATGCGTCAAGCTTTGGAATGTTGTCATAAAGGTTGGGGTGTGAGTGTCATTATTGGTGTTGCTGGTGCGGGTAAAGAAATCAGCACTCGTCCGTTTCAATTAGTAACTGGCAGGGTTTGGAAAGGTTCGGCTTTTGGTGGTGCAAGAGGGCGGACAGATGTACCGAAAATAGTAGATTGGTATATGGATGGAAAGATCAATATTGATGATTTAATTACTCATGTGATGCCGATTGAAAGGATTAATGATGCTTTCGATTTAATGCACAAAGGGGAATCTATTCGTAGTGTAGTGACTTTTTAGTTTTTTTTGTTTCGTGCGATCACTTTCTGTAAGGTCTAATTACACTTCACAGAATAAGTAAAATTTGATAATGCTTTTTTTGATTTAAAAGGAAAGTAAGATGGAAGAACTAAAAATTGTTTATGTCGTTACAAATCCAGCAATGCCGGGGTTAGTGAAAATCGGCTATACTACACAAAATGATGCTAATACCCGCATTGGCCAACTCTATACAACAGGTGTTCCAGTTCCATTTGAGTTGGAATTTGCCTGTAAGGTCAAAAATGCTGAGAAAGTTGAAAAGGCGCTTCACATTGCATTTTCTCCCTACAGAATTAATCCAAAGCGTGAGTTCTTTAAAATTGAGCCAATCCAAGCAATTGCAATCCTAAAGTTGCTTGATGTTGAAGACGCAACTCAAGAAGTTGTGCAACAGCCAAGTGATATAGATCAACAGTCAATTGTGGCTGGCCAACAGATGAAAAATCGTAGACCGAACCTAAACTTTGAAGAAATGGGAATCCCTATTAACTCTGAACTGAAGTCAGTTCGTTCTGAGGTTTGCGTCACCGTTGTATCTTCAAAGAAAGTCAAATTGGATGAGGAGGAGATATCTTTAACTGCTGCTACACGCAAAGTTTTTGGGTATGACTATGACGTTGCTCCTGGTCTTTACTGGACTTATAACGGTATCCTGTTGAGGAAGATATACAACGACATTTATGGAGAAGCTGAGTGAGTTAGTCTGTCCTTTGTTTATATGACAATAAAAAAAACGGATTTAGCTAGAATTAAAATAATACTAATATAGCCAGAAAGACCATTAAACTTATGTTCAATTTCTAGTTATTTTGGTGCGTTACGCTATCGCTAACACACCCTACATTTTTTCAACTATCAAACCAGACTATCATATAATTATTACGGTTCACCAGGTTTTAATTATGCAGACACAAAAAGCGAAAGAATCGGCTGTAAACCTAAATGATCATCTTTATGAAACGGATTTTCACGCCTGGACTCAACAACAGGCTAATTTATTACGTTATCAGCAATGGAATCAAGTTGATTTAGTTAATTTAATTGAGGAAGTTGAATCTTTGGGAAGAAAGGAACGCCAAGAGTTAAGAAATCGTCTGAGTGTTTTAATTGGACATCTACTAAAGTGGGAATATCAATCATCAAAACGGAGTCGTAGTTGGTTAGCAACTATTCGGATTCAACGCCGGGATATGATAAAATTACTGAGTGAAAATCCTAGTTTGCAGTCTTCTCTAGAAGTAGCACTTCAGGAAGCTTATGAAAATGCTAGGGATTTAGCATCAGCAGAAACCAATTTACCTTTATCAACTTTCCCTCAGCAATGTCTATATTTATGGGAAGATTTAATTAACCTCAACTTTTATCCTGGTGAAGTCGCAAATGATGATCTGATGCAATAATAACTTTGCGCCTTTGCTTCTTTGCGCCTTTGCGCGAAACATAATTCATTATTCTCCCAACTTTTCAAACAACTTCGCTAACATCACATTAGAAAATATAAAACCATCGGGATCGCTAAAACGCAACCTATCCCCAACAATCTTCACCCAACCCTGAGCAAAGTATGGTTGCAAACAGCTTTGAATTTTCTCTACTTGATGGTTGCCAAAGTTTGTTGCTAAGGAATTTAAACTGATTCCTTCGGCTAACCGTAACCCTAACATGAGAGTTTCTAGCAAAACATCTGCCTTTGGTGTGACTTCACAATCAATCACAGCACCGTTTTTTAACCATTGGTAATATTCCTGGGTTTTGCGGGGACGGGTGAAGCGTTTACCATAAATATAGCTGGCTGCACCCATACCAAAGCCATAATAGGGGCGATTTTGCCAATAAACTCGATTATGCTGGCATTGATGTCCTGGTTGGGCATAATTGGAAATTTCGTAATGTTCGTAACCGGCATCAGTTAAGGTTTTTTGCCCCAATTGATACATTTTGACTGTGGTTTCATCTGTGGGTAAGGGATGATCTCCCGGTTTGTAATAACGATTGAAGGCTGTTCCCGGTTCAATGGTAAGGTCATAGATGGAGATATGAGTTGGTGTGGCTGCTACAGCTTGGCTTAGGGAATTTTGCCATTGTGCTAAGGACTGATGCGGTAAGCCAGAAATCAAGTCTAAGCTAAATTCGGGAATCTCGACCTTGTGAATTAACTCTATAGCTGTAAATATATCTACAAGGGAATGCGATCGCCCAGCAGTTTTTAACAATTCTTCTTGGAAAGCTTGGACACCCAAACTAACACGATTTACTCCTAAACTGCGATAACCAGCGATATGTGCGAAATCAAACGTCCCTGGGTCAATTTCCATGGAGATCTCTACCTTAGAGGCAATGCCAAATCGCTGTTCTAAGGTTGTCAATATAGATTGCAACTGTGCTGTAGATAATAACGAAGGAGTACCACCACCAAAAAAAATTGTTTCTAAAGGTTGACCATAAATTGGCGCAATTCTGATTTCCTGACATAAAACTTCAACATATTCGGCAATTGTCCCAGAATTTTCACCCCGTGAGCGATCGCCCACTACAAATACCGGAAAATCGCAATAAAAACATCGTCGCCGACAAAAGGGAATATGCACATAAGCAGAACTGGGAATCCCCCAACCAACGTCTTTTTGAATCATTCTGATCAATAGTGAAGTTAATTTGATTTGACTGTTAAAAATAATGAAAATGAGGAGTTGGTTTACAACTTTTTATGCTTTTTCCCTAAAAATAAAAATAATATGCAGTAAAAACCCTTTAGTTATAATGTTGGCATATTCTGTCTGACTAAACAGCTAAGATCATTCCATCACTAAAAAGGACTCAAACAAGCATACTTTACTCTATCGAATAAATATCGTTGTAGGAACACAACACAACCATGCTGGATGTCATTATTATTCTCTCATTTATCTTGGCAGCGGCGGGGATAGGTTATTTCAGCACCGACCTACTCCCACCAGGTACTCTCACTGGAGTTACCAATTTAGATGCCTTACGCTTAATTCTAGCCGTCTTTGCTGCCATTATTGGTGGTGCAGTCGGGCTGAGTTTCCAGACTACATACCGCCGTCTAGAGTCACAAGTCCGGGAAATGCCCCTAGAAGTCATCTTAACCCGTGCTATTGGCTTAGTAATTGGGCTACTACTCGCCAATCTGATGTTAGCCCCGCTATTTTTATTACCCATTCCCCCAGATTTTGGTTTTATCAAACCTCTTGTCGCCGTTGTTGGTAGTATTATCCTCTCTGTTACAGGGATGAATTTGGCAGATACTCACGGACGAGGTTTGTTAAGATTAATTAACCCCAATACTGTCGAAAGCATGGTTGTGGAAGGAACTCTCAAACCTGCCAACACCAAAGTTTTAGATACTAGCTGCATTATAGACGGACGGATTGAAACATTACTAGAAACAGGATTTCTAGAAGGGTTAATTCTTGTCCCCCAATTTGTTTTACAAGAATTACAACAGGTAGCTGATGCTAGTAAAGACCAAAAACGGGTGAGAGGAAGAAGAGGACTAGAAATTCTCAACCGCATTCGGGAAACTTATCCTGAACGTATTTTAATTAACCCTGTAGACTATGAAGACACTCCTACTGTTGATGCTAAATTAGTCCGTTTTGCTCAAGAAATCAATGGCACATTACTTACCAATGATTACAATTTATCTAAAGTCGCTAGTGTACAAAAAGTCCCAGTTTTGAATGTTCACGATTTAGTAAATGCCGTCCGTCCGACCTATTTACCGGGTGATAATCTTGATTTGAAAATTCTCAAAGAAGGAAAAGAACCAACTCAAGGAATTGGCTATTTAGATGATGGCACAATGGTAGTAGTTGAAGAAGGCAGAGGTTATGTCGGTGGTGAATTACGAGTAGTAGTTACCAGTGCTTTACAAACTTCTGCTGGAAGGATGATTTTTGCCAAACCCCAAGCTTCCGCATTAGCCTAAGGAATATGGCACGGAAAATTAGAGTTAAATTATGTAAATCGGTGTGGGAAAACTGCACCGATTTTGTTGATTAAGCTGAATGCTTGTATTTGGCTGATCAATCTCAAACAGGGTATTGTTATCTAATTAATATTAGAATACGAATAGTAGTTGGTAAATAAATTTAGATATGAAGACCATCTTATCAAGTGAAAAAGCATTTATTATTCGGACTGAGCGAGGACTCACAATTGCGGGAACGCGCATCACCCTTTATGATGTAATAGATTTGATCAAGGCTCAGTATCCTCCGAAGTTAATTCGAGATAAATTCAATCTCACAGATGAACAAATTAGTGCAGCTTTATCTTACATTGACACAAATCATACTCAGGTAGAAGCTGAATATCAAGAAGTTCTACAAACTAGAGAAGAAATTTATCAATACTGGGAAGAACGTAACCGCGAACACTTTGCAAAAATGGCAGCAAAACCACAAAAGCCCGAAAAACAGGCTCTTTGGGCGAAACTTGAGGAGCAGAAAGCCCAACGTACCTCAATAAAGCCATGATATTTTTAGTGGATTACAATCTTGATGGATACGCTGTAGTTTTGCTGGGAATCTTGGCGAAAAACGGTTGGCTTGAGTTACTATCTATTCGTTTTGTCACATTTCGAGAAGCGGATTTATCAATGGATAGTAATGACCGCGCAGTTTGGTGTTATGCTCAAGCAAATCAAATGATGATCCTCACCGCTAATCGGAATATGAAAGGTGAGGATTCATTAGAACAAGTAATGCGTGAAGAAAATACACCAACTTCATTTCCTGTGATTACAATTGGGAATCTTGATCGCATTGACGAATATGATTATCGAGAACAATGTGTTGATCGTATAGTTGAGATTATCATAGATATTGATAATTATTTGGGAGTAGGTCGGCTTTTCATTCCATAAACATCATAAAACAGTCTCATTATTGCTTCAGTGTCAGATATCGGATATTCTCTGACTATCATTATGGTGTTTTTACAGGTTTGATATTTTTGGCTTTATAAAATGTTTCTAAACTATCAGTATCACCGACAAAACGCCAATGCCAAGGTTCATAACTCACGCCTTGAAGATTATTTTTAGGAAAGGAAATTTCAAAACTAAACTTAGCCGCATTGGCTTGTAACCACTGATAAGCTTTGGTATTATCAAAGTTGGCTTGGAGATTAGTTGCTGGGACTGTGCGATCGCCAACATCTACCGCATAACCTGTATGATGTTCACTATGATTTGGTGGTGCGCTGAGGGCAGCCCTTTCCGCCGGAGTTTGATTACGCTGTGCGCTTACACCAAAAAATAACTGCTTTTGCTCCTGTACAGACCGAAACCCAGAAATTGGTACTAAAATTACACCTGCACTTCTCGCTGCTTGTACCATTGCTTGAAATTGAACAGCGGCAGTTTTTCGCATTCTGATTCTGCCGTCACTCGTAATTGGTGCTAATTCTGATGCTGGTGCTTCTGAGTATGGAAAATGTCCCAATACTGTATCATTATCATTATTGCTAACTGGGGTATTGGTAGCTACAGGTGTAGAACTAATTGGTGTAGCTACAGAATTAGCAGTTGGCTTAGGTGCCGTTAACGAGAACAAAAAACCACTGGTGATAGCCAGTAGCAAAAATCCTGTTAATCCACCTATAATTAAAATCACAGGTTGGACTTTGATCTTACTTCCTGCATCATCTGTATCACGTAAAGCCACTGGTATATCATCACCAGAGAGAGGGTAGGAATTGTGCGGTTTTTTAGGAAACCCAGCTTTATTCAAGTTTTTGCTCCTGTTTGTGTTTAATAGTTAGTTAAAGAAGAAAAGAATTTTTTTTAATTCTTAATTTTGAATTATGGTGTAATTTTGATAAATCTTTTAGAACTATATATCAAGTTAGTGGGATTAATCCTAGTGGGATTTATACTGGGACGTAAATTACCTAACAATACTTCTACTTACGTAGGTCAGTTTCTCTATTGGGTGGGAGTACCTATCAGTATTATTGGTTTTTTAATACAAACAGATTTATCAGGACAGATTTGGATTGCACCGATAATAGCTCACTTGGCAATCTTTTTGGGGGCATTATTAGCTTGGTTAAGAATCAAAGCCCAAGCCTATTTTACTCATTCAGTTCCCCCCACTACAACTCAAGGTAGTTTGATTCTAGCAGCAATGGTAGGTAATACAGGTTATCTGGGTTTTCCCATTACTTTAGCAATGGTAGGTAAAGAATATTTTGCCTGGGCTTTATTTTACGATATGTTGGGTTCGCTGTTTGGTGCTTATGGTTTAGGTGTGTTTCTTGCTGCTAAGTTTGGTAATAATATCCAAAATCAGATGCAAATAGCGAAGGTAATTTTGATTAATCCGGCTTTATGGAGTTTTGGATTTGGCTTATTATTACATCAAGTTACCCTTCCCTCCCCAGTGGTATTTTGTTTGGAGAAATTGGCTTGGGGTGCAGTTGCCTTATCTTTGATGTTAATTGGTATGAGACTTTCCCAACTAAAATCTTGGCGGAAATTACCAGAAGCGGGGAGTAGTGTCTTCATTAAAATGCTATTAGTGCCGATGATTTTCGGCAGTATGCTGTCGCTGTTTGGGGTGACAGGTAATGCAGCACAGGTGATAGTTTTACAAATGGGTATGCCTCCAGCTTTGGCTACCTTGGTAATAGCAGAAACCTTTGATTTGGATAGAGATTTGGCTGTTACTGCGTTAGCTGTAGGGATGATAGTTTTGTTGTTTACTCTTCCTGTTTGGTTATGGTTGTTTTGAAAATAAGTATCTTACCTGTACCCAACTCTGGGATGATGTATTAAAAACAATTCTAATCGCTCAATGCCTAAGCCGAATACCACAGCCCAAAAGACTCAAATCATTGAAATTTTGACACGGGATTATTTTCCGATGATCCCTCAACTTCAGAGAAATTGGACATCAGAACAACATAAAAAAAATCGTTTAAGTCGTTCTTTGGCTGCATTTGCGATCGCTAATCTTGCTGATCTTACTCCCCCTCAAGCTGCTCACTCGATTATCAATGGAGGAGATGATAATGGTATTGATGCAGTTTATTTTGATCGGGTTAATAATCGGCTTTGGTTAGTACAGGCTAAAGCGGGAAATGCTCCCGACATGGGTGATAATAAAAAATTTTGTGATGGCATTAGGGATCTTGTCCATAAACGGTTTCAAAAATTTAATTATATAGGGCTTACGCATTGACAAAGTTTTCTAAATATATAATGTGGATTTTATCTCTTGTAGGGTGCGTCAGACCCAATAATTTGGTAAAAAACAGATTTCCTCTATCTGACGCACCCTACTCAATAAGTTATTCCCAAAGCCGAAAACGACGCAATTTCGTTCATTCATATGATGGTAAGTTAGTGAGCGTGCGTAAGTCCTATTATAGTTTTTCCCGGTTGCAGCAAGATATTGAAGATGCTTTAGAAAAAAATATGAGCTTTCAGGAATTACACTTTGTCACTATGTGCGTATATTTGAATATCTTGATCAGATTTTTGAAGATTCTCGAAAAGCAGAAACAGAAACTCGGCGTAAAAATTTCTATCAACATGGTAGATTGTTTATATTAGATATTTTATCAAGACGCTATAAGTCTCTAATCAATAAACCAGAAGTTAATTTATCTCAAGATGACTTGACAGAGTTTTCCAGAATTAATTGGTACAGACCTTGCTGAGTTAATTTATACTCTTGCTGAATCTCAGTTTGCTAGTGATGAAAAAGGCTATCTTGCTATTTTTAGAAGTTTGACGGATGTTAAGTCTTTAACCAGTGCAGTGATGCAAAAATTAACTAACAGAGAAGCTTAATCTAACAATATTAATTGACATGGATTTTAAAATTTAATTTTTGAGATAAAATCAGAACTAATTATGAGTAAAAAGCAGAGACTAGAACTTACATGGATTGGTAAAGAAATTCGCCCCAAATTAGAACCGCGAATTTTATTGGAAGATGCTGAAAAATCTCATCATGCTGCACATCGAGTCAGTGAAAATGATATTTTTGATAATCGTTTAATTCGTGGAGATAACTTATTAGCTCTCAAGGCTTTAGAACAGGAATTTACAGGAAAAGTTAAATGTATTTTTATTGATCCTCCCTATAATACAGGTTCAGCTTTTGAACATTATGATGATGGTTTAGAGCATTCTATCTGGCTTGGCTTAATGAGAGATCGTCTAGAAATTTTGCGTAATTTATTATCTAAAGATGGTTCTATTTGGATTACAATTGATGATAATGAAGCACATTATTTAAAAGTAATGTGTGATGAAATTTTTGGACGTACAAATTTTGTTGCTAATGTAATCTGGCAAAAGAAGTTCTCTCCACAAAATGATGCTAAATGGTTGAGCGATATGCACGACCATATACTAGTTTTTGCTAAGGATAAGTCAGTGTGGCGACCTAAGCTATTAAAATCTGAAAATGTTGGGCGAAAGCGATCAAATCTTGATAATGATTCTCGCGGAGATTGGATATCAGTTGACTACACTTGTAATAAAAATAGATTTGAGCGTCCCAATCTTTACTATCCAATAACGAATCCTAATACTGGTGAAGAGATTTATCCAAAAGAGACTGCTGTATGGCGTTATAACAAAGAAAGACATCAAGATAATGAACAGCAAGGATTAGTTTACTGGGGTAAAAGTGGTCAAAACAAAGTTCCGAGATTTAAGAATTTTGTTGCTGTAGATCGAGAAGGTCAAGTACCATCTACTATTTGGTTACATCAAGATGTTGGCAATACTCAAGAGGCTAGAAAAGAGTCAAATATTTTCAACTCAGATGATCCTTTTGCTACACCCAAGCCTGAGCGTCTATTAGCGCGAATTATTCAAATAACAACAGATCCATCAGATATTGTTCTCGACTCCTTCGCAGGTTCAGGAACAACAGGTGCAGTTGCTCACAAAATGGGAAGACGCTGGATCATGATTGAACTAGGGGAACATTGTCATACCCATATTATTCCCCGACTTAAAAAAGTAATTGATGGCGAAGATCAAGGTGGCATTAGCAAAACAGTAAACTGGAAAGGTGGCGGCGGATTTCGTTATTATCGCCTTGCACCATCATTATTAGAAAAAGACAAATGGGGTAACTGGATTATTAATAAAGAATATAACCCCGCCATGTTAGCAGAAGCACTCTGCAAAATTGAAGGCTTTACATACTCACCATCAGATACATTTTATTGGCAACATGGTTATTCTACAGAACGAGATTTTATTTATGTCACTACCCAAAATCTCAGTCAAGAACAATTATCTCAACTTGCTGATGAAGTAGGACAAGAACGCACATTATTAGTTTTATGTAGCGCTTTTCGTGGCAAAGTTGATATATTCCCAAATCTGACAATCAAAAAAATTCCTCAACAGATACTTTCACGCTGTGAATGGGGTCATGATGATTACAGTTTGAAAACTGAAAACCTGCCTAAAGCACCTCCAAAAATTGAAAAACCATCAATAGAAAAACCTATACAAAAATCACTATTTGACATGGATAACTTATGATAAATCAACTTGTTAATAACATTGCTAATCGTCTCAGTCTGCGCCCACCGCAACGCCAATCATTAGAAATTCTAGATCGGATTTGTGAACTTTTATCTATCAATGGACAATCAGATATAAAAACAAGTTTAGCGAAAATCAACAAAGAATTTCCCTCAGTTAACGACTTTGAACGTGAATTCCCTTCGCTGTGTTTTGCACTAGCAACAGGTGTGGGTAAAACGCGACTTATGGGGGCTTTTATCAGCTACCTGAACTTAGCGCATGGGATCAAGAATTTCTTCGTTTTAGCACCTAATTTAACAATTTATAATAAACTAATTACAGATTTTACACCTAATAATCCCAAATATGTATTTACAGGTATTTCTGAATTTGCAATCAATTCACCAATCATTATCACAGGTGATAACTATGAAACCAATGCGAGAACAATTTTAGATCCACAAATTACCTGCAAAATCAATATTTTTAACATCTCAAAAATTAATTCTGAAGTGCGCGGTGGCAAAACACCTAAAATCAAACGACTATCTGAATATATTGGTGAAAGTTATTTTGATTATCTATCTCAATTAAAAGACTTAGTAATTTTAATGGATGAATCGCACCGATATCGAGCTTCAGCAGGTATTCGAGCAATTAATGAATTAAAGCCATTAATGGGTTTAGAACTCACAGCTACACCTTCTATAGAAACCAGCAAAAAACCAGTATATTTTCAAAATGTTATTTATGAATATTCTTTAGGAAAAGCAATTACAGATGGTTTTGTTAAAGATCCTGCTGTTGTTACTCGTAAAGATTTTAATCCTGCCAGTTTATCACCAGGAGCAATTGAAAGAATAAAATTAGAAGATGGAATTTATTTACACGAAAATATTAAGGCTGAATTAAAAATTTATGCTCTTCAAACAGGAAAGCCAATTGTTAAGCCATTTATGCTGGTTATTGCTCGTGATACTACCCATGCTACACAACTTTTAGAACTGATTAAATCTGATGAATTTGCAGCAGGGTTTTACAAAGATAAAGTCATTCAAGTTGATTCTAGTAAAACAGGCACTCAAGAAGATGAAATGGTAGAAAGATTGCTAAAAGTAGAACATCCAGATGAACCAACAGAAATAGTTATTCATGTGAATATGTTAAAGGAAGGTTGGGATGTGACTAACCTTTATACAATTGTACCATTAAGAGCCGCAAATTCGGAGATTTTGATTAAACAATCAATTGGTAGGGGATTACGTTTACCTTATGGAAAGCGTACAGGTGTCACCATTGTAGATCGTTTAAATATTGTTGCCCATGACAAATTTCAAGAAATTGTGGAAGAAGCAAAACGCCCAGAATCAGAAATTAGATTGCAACAAATTATTCTCACACCTGAAGAGTTAGAACAAACAAACAAAACAGTAGTTTCACAGTCAAAACTTGCCCAAAGTTTAGGAATCACGACGGAACAAAAGAGTGAAAAAAATATAACTATTCCAGGAACAGAAAACCAAGATATTCAAACATCTATATTTGCATCTATCATCGAACAAAAGATTGCAAACCTGACTTACCAAGAAATTCAAAAATTAGAAAATCAGCCAGAAAAAGTACCAACTGCATCATATCTGTCAACACCAAAAGTTCAAGCAATAGTGCGGGAAGCTGTAGCTAGAGAATATCAGCCGGAACAATTAGAAATTGAAGGTGTAAGCACACCACCAGATATTGCAGATATTGTGGCTAAAACCACTAATTTAGTTATTCAACAAACCATTGATATTCCCAAAATTATTGTTGTTCCCCAAGGGGAAGTAAAATCAGGTTTTAGGTCTTTTGCTTTAGATGTGACAGGTTTAAATTATCGTGTTCCATCCAAAAAAGAATTATATATCCAATCTTTAGCAACGGATGATTCTACATCTTTAGAAATCAAGACAGACGATTTTGAAGAATTTCAGTTAGAAAACTATATTGTCAAAAATTTAGTCAATTTTGATGATATTTGTTATGATGAAAATGCTGATTTACTTTATGATTTAGCAAGTCAGGTTATTAGTCATTTTCTCACTTACTTATCAGAAGAAGAGACACAGAAAGTTTTATCTGATAACCAAATCGAAATTGCTAACTTTGTCCATAACCAGATGATAAAACATTTCTGGGAAGATGATAAGGTTGAGTACAAATACGAAATTAGCAAAGGTTTTACAACCTTAAAAGAGAGTGCATATACCACAAATGCGAGGAATTATTTAAATTATAGAACCTCGCCTCCAGATAAAAGCAATATGTCCAAATATCTGTTTACAGGTTTTGAAAAATGCCTTTATGCAGAACAAAAATTTCAATCAGAAGCAGAAAGAGTATTATCTATAATTTTGGAACGAGATGCAATAAAATGGTTTAAACCAGCAAGAGGACAATTTCAAATTTATTACAAATGGGATGGAAATTATTTAGAATATCAACCCGATTTTGTAGCAGAAACAGCAGAAATTATCTATATGCTTGAACCCAAAAATCGAGATGAAATAGATAGTCCTCAAGTGGTTGCTAAGAAGGATGTAGCCGTTAAATGGTGTCAAAATGCTTCTGATTATATGCTACAACACAATGGAAAGCCTTGGGTTTATGTATTGATACCCCATGATGCGATCGCTCAAAATATGACTCTCAAAGGTTTAGGCGATGCCTTCGGCGAGCGCAGCTATCGCTTTCAAACAAAATGACAGATAATAAGAATTATCATCGTTGACTCATCTTTTTTGCCAATTCCGCAGGACTAATAGATTCGTAATGTTCAAAAGGTTGATGAATCCAAGGATTATCAGCCAGATAATCAACGTGGTAGTCAGGAACAACAACTGAACAAGCTTTATACCAAATTACAGCGGTGCGAATTTCTTGAATGGGAAAATCATGATGTTTCTGTAGCCAGGGAACTGTTTCTTGAATAGTGATACCAGAGTCTACTAAATCATCTACTAGCAAAATCCGTGAACCTAAATTTTCACTAGTCATGGTTAATTGACGAGAAATAATTAAATTACTTCTTTTATATGTCCCCGCGCCGTTGTAAGATGAAGTAGCTAAAATTGCTAATGGTTGATTGTATATGCGGGAGAGAATATCTCCTACTCGCAGTCCCCCTCTGGCTAAACAGACGATTTGGTTGAATTCCCAACCCGATTGATAAATCTTTACAGCCAGTTGTTCAATTTTGTGGTGATAATCTGACCAAGAAATGTAAAGGTCTGACATAAGACTAAAATAGGTGTGTTAATAATTGTTAATTATCTGTTGTCAATTGTCAATTCATAAGGGTGTAATTTATGGTTAAAGATAATTCTGATAATAACGATTTTCACAAATCTCTGACAAGTGAAAAATTAGATTTTAAAACTAAATTAGCTTATGGTGCGGGAGATTTGGGTCCTGCGATTACTGCAAATATTGCTGTATTTTACATGATGGTTTTCTTTACCAATGTGGCAGGAATTCCAGCGGGTTTGGCAGGTAGTATTTTGATGATTGGCAAAATTTGGGACGGTATCAACGATCCTATGGTGGGAATGCTGACTGATAAAACCCAATCCCGCCGCTGGGGTCGTCGTTTACCTTGGCTTTTATATGGGGCAATTCCTTTTGGTTTTTTCTTTTTCTTGCAGTGGATTGTTCCTCAATTTACTGCCGATAAAAGTATTAATATGTGGTGTTTGTTTTGGTATTATGTAGTAATTGGCATTGTCTCTCAGGCATTTTTTACTGTTGTGAATTTGCCCTATACAGCCATGACTCCTGAATTAACTCAGGATTACGATGAACGGACTAGTTTAAATAGTTTTCGGTTTACGTTTTCCATTGGTGGCAGTATTTTATCATTAATTTTATCAAAAATTATTTTCTCACAAATTAGCGATCGCCAACAACAATATTTAGTTTTAGCGGCTGTGTGTACCGTGATTTCGGTTTTATCTTTGTATTGGTGCGTTTATGGGGTGCGCGATCGCATTTTGGCTTTTGAAGCTAAACGGATGGAATTACCACAAGAAGCAGAAATTCCCTTTCTGGAACAGCTAAAAATTGTCTTTAGTAATAAACCTTTTCTGTTTGTTATTGCTATTTATCTTTTTTCTTGGTTAGGTGTGCAAATCACAGCCAGCATTATTCCTTATTTTGTCGTTAACTGCATGAAACTGAAAGAGGGAGATGTTCCCACAGTCATGATTGCAGTTCAGGGAACGGCTTTGTTTATGTTATTTATTTGGAGTTATTTAAGTAAAAAGATTGGCAAAAAACTGGTTTATTTTCTAGGTATGAGTTCCTGGATTATTGCCGCTGCTGGATTATTTTTCTTACAGCCTGAACAAATTGGTTTAATGTATGTTATGGCTGTAATGGCAGGTGTGGGAGTTTCCACAGCTTATCTAATTCCTTGGTCAATGATACCTGATGTGATTGAATTGGATGAATTGCAAACTGGACAACGACGGGAAGGTATTTTCTATGGTTTCATGGTTTTATTGCAAAAATTTGGTTTAGCTTTTGGGCTATTTTTAGTCGGTAATACTTTACAAGCCTATGGTTTTAAAGAAGCTGTTTCTGGACAAAGTTCTTTACCTATACAACCTGAATCCGCACTTTTAGCGATTCGGATTGCTGTTGGACCAATACCAACTTTTTGTTTAATTGCCGGGTTGGTTTTAGTCTATTTCTATCCCATTACCCGCGAAATGCACGCAGAAATCATGCTAAAACTGCAAGCACAACGAGAGAGAATATAAAGATTTAAAAGTTCTATACCAGCGGGTAAACAATAGTGAACAGAGTAGAAAATTTTTTGGTGGGCAACACCCACCTTACATAATATTGCAAAAATCAAATATTATTTCCATCTAAATTATCTCTTCGATGTTATAATTAATTTTAAGTTAGATGATCAATAAGTAAATCTCTCCAAACAAATACTAGAGAAAAAACCATGACATCATCTCTTTATGAAACAGATCACAACCAATGGACACAAGATACTATCCAATACATCCAAAACCGTAATTTTGACAGCATAGATTGGGATAGCTTAATCGAAGAACTAGAAATTATGGGAAAAAACGACAAACGCGCCATAATTAGTCTGTTGACCCGTGTTCTAGAACATCTCCTAAAATTGTCTTACTGGGAATCTGAAAAAACAAGATCCGGTAATCACTGGGCTGCGGAAATTGTCAACTTTCGCGCCCAAATTCAAGGGCGTTTGGAAGATAGTCCTAGCCTTTATTCTCAATTACAAACGTTCTACGAAAAAGCTCATCCCGTCGCTATCAAGTCCGTTTCTAAGTTATGTCCACTTCCCCCAGATGCTCACATTAGCCTCTTGCAAGCCCTAGATGACAACTGGTTTCCGAATGACATCTCAAATGATTAAGTAGGTGGGCGTTAAAAATTGTCGTTATGGCAAGGCAAGAGGCACTCATGCAAGAGGCAAGAGTGAAGAGGGTTTGGGCGATTTTACTTTTCTTTACACAGATTGGTTTTATTGTGTTCACCTACTTAAATATCACAGTATTCAACAGCAGAGACAGATACAATTTACATAATGAATGCTACACAAGAACAACTAAAACTCAAATTAGCACAGGCTTTAGTGGCTGCTTTTGGCACAGATTATACCAATACAGATCCAATTTTAGTGGCTGCAAGTAATCCTAAATTTGGTGATTATCAAGCTAATGTGGCTTTATCTTTAAGTAAAAAGTTAGGAAAGCAACCCCGAATTATCGCTGGGGAAATTGTCAGTAAACTAGATGTATCTGATATTTGTGAACCTCCAGAAATCGCAGGTCCTGGTTTTATTAATCTTAAATTACAAACATCTTATCTAGAAGCACAACTCAACGCAATTCAGGTAGATGCTAGATTGGGAATCCCCACAGCGACAAATCCCCAAAAGCAAATTGTTGATTTTTCCAGTCCGAATATTGCGAAGGAAATGCACGTCGGACATTTACGTTCTACCATTATTGGTGATTCTATTGCCCGGATTTTAGAATTTTGTGGTCATGATGTTTTGCGGTTAAATCATGTTGGTGATTGGGGTACGCAATTTGGGATGTTAATTACTTATTTGCGGGAAGTTTATCCAGACGCACTCACCACTGCAAATGCTTTAGATATTGGAGATTTAGTTAATTTTTACCGCAAAGCCAAACAGCGATTTGATGAAGATCCGATTTTTCAAGAAACTTCCCGTCAAGAAGTTGTGAGATTACAAGCGGGTGCAGAAGATACACTTCATGCGTGGAAATTGTTATGTGAACAATCTCGACAAGAATTTCAAATCATCTATGATTTACTGAATATCAAATTAATAGAAAGAGGTGAATCTTTTTATAATCCTTTATTACCAAAAGTTGTTAAAGATTTAGCAGCAACAGGATTATTAGAATCAAGTCAAGGGGCAAAATGTGTTTTCTTGGATGGTTTTACAAATAGGGAAGGTGGTCCTTTACCCTTAATTGTCCAAAAAACTGATGGTGGTTATAACTACGCAACCACAGATTTAGCAGCTTTAGGTTATCGGATTCAAGAAGATAAAGCCAAGCGAATTGTTTATGTGACAGACGAAGGACAATCTAACCACTTTACCCAATTTTTCCAAGTCGCAAGAAAGGCAAATTGGATTCCTAATGATGTCGAATTAGTTCATGTTCCTTTTGGGTTAGTATTAGGTGAAGATGGCAAAAAATTTAAAACTCGTTCTGGGGATACTGTGCGGTTACGAGATTTATTAGATGAAGCTATTAACCGCGCCCGTGCAGACATAGAAAAGAGATTACAAGAAGATGAACGGACAGAAACAGAAGCGTTTATTCAAAATGTCGCTGAAGTAGTGGGGATTAGTGCGGTTAAATATGCTGATTTAAGCCAAAATCGCACCAGTAGTTATGTCTTTAGTTATGACAAAATGTTATCTCTCAAAGGCAATACAGCCCCTTATCTTCTCTATGCTTATGTGAGAATTCAAGGTATTAGTCGTCAAGGGAATATTGATTTTACCAACTTGGGAATAAATCGCCAAATCTTGCTAAGAGAAGATGCAGAATTAACTTTAGCTAAACATCTGCTGCAACTTGATGAGGTAATTAAGGAAGTAGAACAGGATTTATTACCAAATCGTTTGTGTGATTATTTGTATCAACTCAGCGATAAGTTTAACAAGTTCTATGAAAATTGCCCTGTTCTCAAATCAGAAGAACCTGCTAGAACTTCGCGGTTAATGTTATGTGATTTAACTGCAAAAACTCTCAAGTTGGGATTATCTTTGTTGGGAATTAAGGTTTTAGAAAGGATGTAGATATAGCGGTTATTGGTTGGGTGAAATACAAGAACCCCACCCCCAACCCCCTCCAATATCAAAAGTTTATCCTTTTCTTCCCCCCGCTGCGGGGGGAATGAGGGGGGTGCGAGGAGGGGGCTTATGATTCAAGTGCATACTGCTATAAAAGAATTCAGAAGTAGGTAGGGGTTTAGCTTTTGCTTTACCCTGACATAATATCAAACATATTCAGTATTTTTTTGATAATATTCCGGTATTATTCTCATTTATCAATGGCTGAATTTTCTCTTTATATTGACAACTCCTGATGTAATCTAATAAAATAGAGAGGGTTAAGGTTTATCAAAAATAAATTATGGGAATTGGAGAATTATTACTACCATTTCGAGAAGAAATATTAAAGATTGCCACTAAATATGGTGCTGATAATTTGCGGGTTTTTGGTTCTGTTGCTAGAGGTGAAGCAACACCAGATAGTGATATAGATTTTTTAGTAGAATTAAAACCACAAAGTAGTTTATTTGATTATATTGGTTTAATGCAAGATTTAGCAGCATTGCTAGGACGAAAAGTGGATATTGCTGAACCTGATAATTTACATGAGTTAATTAGAGATAAAGTATTAGGTGAAGCTGTACCGTTATGAAAGATGAGCGTTTATATTTAAGTAATATTAAAGAATGTATTGAACGAATAGAAGAATATACAAAAGGTGGTAAGGAAGAATTTATGCAAACCAAGATGATTCAAGATGCTGTAATTCGCAATTTTGAAATCATTGGGGAAGCAACAAAAAGATTATCACCTGAGTTGAGAAGTAAATATTCTGATGTTCCTTGGCAGCAAATGGCAGGTTTACGAGATGTTTTAATTCATGATTATTTAAAGGTAAATCTTAATTTAGTTTGGCAAATTATTGAACAGAATTTATCTGATTTAAAAAGACAAGTTACAGCGATTATGGAAAATTTATAACAGATGGTAAGGGTTTAGTAATGATAAACCCTGCTAATATATTTTAATGTTATTGAATATTAAGCCACATTCATTAATTGTTCCAAAGATTTAACTACAGGTAAAGGTTTACCATCTTCTTGATATTCGGCAATTAGCATTTCTATAACTTCCTGAGCATTTTTAACAGCTTCCTCATAAGTATCACCATGAGTATGATATTTTTGAGTAGGAAATTCTGGTAAATGAACTGAATAACATTTATCTTCACTACTCCATTGAATAATAATTGTGTAATGTAAATTCATTCTTCTGACTCCTCTTCTTGAATTGATTTTAATTTTGGGCGTTGCTGATTAAGGGTATGAATTTTAGTCTCACGCAAAGGCGCAAAGACGCACTGAGGTTTGAGTTTTAAAGATTCAATTTGGGAATTTCATACCTCGATTCAGCAACGCCTAATTTTGCTAATTTTTCGGTAACTTCTTTTTCTATATATAGTTTAGCATCATCTCCATCTTTACCAGATATGGTAATCGGATCACTAGGTAATAAAGATAAATGTAGGTTTATTTAGAGTTAGCATTGCGGTTAAATTTACCATTTTCTCTCAGAGGTTGTTTGAAAACTTTTTCGTGTGGGATCTGACACCCGCAGATCCCCCTAAATCCCCCTTAAAAAGGGGGACTTTGAGGAATTTAGCCCCCCTTACAAAGGAGGGTTGGGGGGATCTCGATTAATTCTGATACTTTTCAAACATCCTCTCACATGATAATTAGTGAGAACAGTATAAAAACCGTTTTGTTTTTTAATAATCGTTCCTGATGCAGTTTCCTTATCATCAACTAGGACTTTAACTGTAATTTCTTTTAAGACATTCTTTAATTCTGATTCTGATAATATCCCTGGTTTGCGTGCGAATAGGGAAGAAATACAACCAGTGATAATAATCGGAGAATCGGGAAATAAGAGAAAAAATAATAATAATAAATGGGATAATTTGTGTAATTTTATAGATGATACTCCTGTTATTTGATAATTTGGTAATTGGTTAATTTTTGGTTTGTTTCATAACTCGTCTGGGAATAAATTCCCAGTCTAATAGCCCAAGTCCGTTAAAACGGACTAAAAAATTCTTCCATTCAGTCGGTTTCAACCGACTTTAGCTTTCAGACAGGGAATTTATTCCCTGGCTTTAAATACCTTGAAAATATCAACAGTACAAGTTAAATTACTACCGTTTTTGACCGCACAAGAAGAATTTTGAAATGCTTTGGAAGCGTCACTGTCACCATTTAACACCGCAGTAAAAGCTTTTAATTCTACATCAGGATCATTTTCAGCTTCAGAATAACCCCAAGTTAAATCTTTCAAAGTTCCATCATCATAAGCAGTTTGTAATTTTGGTATTACTTTCTGACATCTTCGTTGAGGAGGGAAATCTAAAGGCTACATAAAACAAGATCCCCGACTTCTTTAAGAAGTCGGGGATTTGAATTTTGCAATGTATCCCTACGGGACTCTACGCTAACACAAATCAAATATAAATTCTATTTTTCAGTGCTTAAATTTCCTCATGCTTTTACCATTTTTCCGCCCAGTAGATAATTTCTGAAGATGCAATATCAATTGCGACTCCATGACTATTACCATGATTCCATTTTGTACCGGGTTGGCTTTTATCTTCAGCTTTTAATACCAATATTTCATAACTGCTAGGAAAAGTTTCTGTTTCTGAATCGCTAGTATAAAAGAATGTTGTCGGTACGCCGTTGGGTTGGTTACTATGATTATTTGTATTCCCACCCTGGTATTGATGCTGAGAGATTTTTTTGTATTGTTTCAGCAGGTTTTTGATTTTTGTTTGTGGTTCTTTGAGACGAATTTGTAAAGAACTACTTTCGGGTGTAATTCCGGGAGAATAAGCCATTTGTAAAACTTGAGCATCACTAGGAATTTGTCCAGGAAAATGTTGAATTTGTTGAAGATCAGCCCATTTGTGATGACGAATTTCTTGATATTGTGATGTATCAGTAATTGGCTGTAGTTGTTTGGTTTTACTAGTAGCTTTATTAATCAGGAAACCCCCAATAACTAGACCAAAACTACCCAGGGACAGTAGAATTATTGTAGCGAGTTTAACTAAAATAGATTGATTCATTTGGTTGGGTTGCATCTAGCTGGTAGATTACTATCCCAACCTTTAAAACAGTAGTCCTGATAGTTTTAATCTAGCCTGAGTTAGATTGACAGGAAAATTTTGATTTGGTTAAATTGATGACAAATTTAAAAAGAACCAATGATCATTCCTGCCAAAATTAAAAAACCAATCCAGACGTTTTGACGAAACATTTCCCCATAGGCAGGGTGAGGTATTTTTGGCTGTTGTAAGCGCATAATTTGCCAAATCCAACCGATGGTGGCGAAGATTAAACTGATCCAAAATGCTGTCTTTAAGTGAACTAATACACCTACTCCAGCTAGGAGAATAACTGTCCCCATGAGGAAAATAGCGATCGCTGTCGGGGCATATTTACCAAAGAATATAGCACTAGAATTAATACCTATACGTTTATCGTCTATGCGATCGCTCATCGCATAGATCGTATCAAATCCTAATGTCCATAGTACCGTCGCCCCCCAAAGTAACCACGTCGGCGCTGTAATATTGGCTGTAACTGCACTCCAACTAATTAAAACCGCAAAACCCCAAGCTATGGAAAGCACCAATTGAGGAACAGGAAATACCCGTTTTGCGCCAGGATAAAGGACGATAACCGGAACGGCGGCCACAGACAACCAGAAGCTTAATGGATTAAGATAGAAGGCGATAACTGCGGCACAGGCGAGGGAGACTATCCCCACCACAATCCCAATTTTAACGGAAAGGGCGCGAGATGCCAGGGGGCGATCGCGTGTTCTCTCAACTTGGGGATCAATATCTCTGTCCCATAAATCATTAACCACACAACCAGCCGCACTGGTCGCCATACTACCGCAAATAATTACTCCTACTAGGGGGATAGGCGGTTTACCGCCAGCGGCTAAGAATACAGCCCATAATGCGGGTATCATCAGAATTAACCTACCTTCCGGTTTATTCCACCTTAACAGCCGGATAATTACAAGCCATAATGGTTCTTGGTTGGTTTTTGGTGTCTCCAACATATTTGGTCATTTAACATATCTTTACATTTATAGAATATCCTTATTTGCTATTTCTCCTCCAGTCCCTATTCGCAAGCACAAAAAATGGTAAATTCCGTCTCGGCTAATTGGGAGAACACACCCAGTCAATCAGTTCCAGAAAATCAGATGATTGCAGCCATTGATATTGGTACAAATTCTTTGCACATGGTGGTGGTAAAAATTGAAGCAACTTTACCATCTTTTACCATTATTGCCAGAGAAAAGGAAACGGTGAGATTAGGCGATCGCAATTTAATTACTGGCGACTTAAAACCAGAAGTTATGAGTAAAGCGATCGCCTGTTTAGGCAGATTCAAAACCCTTGCTGAAAGCTTAGGAACAAGTAGCATTGTAGCTGTAGCGACAAGTGCAGTCCGTGAATCTCCCAATGGCAAAGAATTTCTTCATCAAGTCGAAATCGAAGTTGGCTTAATTGTTGACTTGATTTCTGGACCAGAAGAAGCCCGTCGCATCTACTTAGGTGTCTTGTCGGGGATGGAATTTAACAACAAACCCCACATCATCATTGATATTGGTGGTGGTTCAACAGAATTGATTTTAGGAGACAGCGAAGAACCCCGTAGTCTCACCAGTACCAAAATTGGTGCAGTGCGCCTAACCGGAGAATTAATCGCCTCAGATCCCATCAGCGAAACCGAATTTAAATACCTCCAAGCCTACGCTAGAGGAATGCTAGAACGTTCTGTAGAAGAAGTCCAAGGAAAACTCAAAATTGGCGATTCTCCCCAGTTAATCGGCACATCTGGGACAATAGAAACCATTGCTACCATCCATGTGCGGGAAAAATTAGGTCTTATTCCCACCACCCTCAACGGCTATCAATTCAGTCTTCAAGACTTGCGAACCTGGGTAAATCGCCTCCGCAAAATGACCAATGTGGAACGGGCGGCGATCGCCGGAATGCCAGAAAAGAGGTCAGAAGTGATACTTTCAGGAGCAGTAATTTTACAGGAAGCAATGACCTTGTTAGGAGTCGAATCCTTAACAGTATGTGAACGTTCTCTTCGAGAAGGCGTAATTGTAGACTGGATGCTGACTCATGGCTTCATTGACAACAGACTACGGTTTCAAAGTTCCATTCGAGAACGCAGTGTATTAAAAACTGCCAAAAAATACCAAACTAACTTAGAACATAGCGCTCGCGTTACCGCTTTTGCGTTAGATATATTTGACCAAACCAAAGGACAACTACATTATTGGAATGCAGATCAACGCCAATTACTATGGGCTGCTGCCATTTTACACAATTGTGGTCACTATGTCAGTCATTCATCACACCACAAACATTCATACTACTTAATTAGAAATAGTGAATTACTCGGTTATAACGAAACCGAAATCGAACTCATCGCCAATATAGCCCGTTATCACCGCAAATCTCCACCCAAGAAAAAGCACGACAGCTATCGAAATCTACTCCACAAAGAACATCGGACAATGGTTAATCAACTCAGCGCAATCTTAAGATTAGCTGTGGCTTTAGACAGAAGACAAATAGGAGCTATTTCTCATGTTCAATGTGACTATATTCCCAACTTCAAAGAATTTAAGATGTCCATATTTCCATCTACCATTGATGATGAATGTGCCTTAGAAATGTGGAGTTTAGATTACAAAAAAGGAGTTTTTGAAGAAGAATTTGGTTTAAGATTCGTAGCAACATTAATTAATAGATAAAGTTGCTACAAGTAGGTTAGCATTGAAAATTGTCGTTATGGGAAGGTAAGAGGCAATACTTCGACTTCGCTCAGTAACCAGATGCAAGAGTGAAGAAGCTTTGGGCGATTTTACTTTTCTTTACACACTTTGGTTTTATTGTGTTCACCTACTTAGCCGTATGCACTCTTTGTGAGATACATAAATCGCAAAACCTGTAGGTTTCCCCGCCCTTAATTATATTGCATCAAGCGCGATAACCGCTATATTACCGTAGGGATGCTTCCGTTGCCAAATGCGGAAAATCCCTCCGAGATGATGCTATAATTTAAGTAATCAAATTCCAGGATAAATTCTATGCCAGTAGAAGCTATTTATGAACAAGGAACATTGAGGTTATCAGAACCAATAACACTACCAGAAGGAAGTAAAGTACAAGTAATTATTATTCCTCTAGAATCTTATTCTCAACATAAAAACCCCTTAGAAATTTTACAAGAGATTGCTGAACTGCCTTTAGAAGGAAAAACAGATACTTTCTCAGGTTTAGATCATGATCAAGTTTTATATTCCAAATAGTTTATGATTTTTGTTGATACGGGTGCTTGGTTTGCTAGTATTGTTCCTGCTGATTCCGAGCATCAAAATGCTATTTTATGGTTAACTAATAACAAAGAAACTTTATTAACGACTGACTACGTAATTGATGAAACATTGACTTTATTAAGAGCAAGAAGAGAAACAAAACGATCTATTATTTTAGGTGAAGCTTTCTTTTCAGGTAAATTAGCAACCATCTATTATTTAACAGAGGAAGATATCCATTTAACTTGGCAACTATTTCGTGATTATTCTGATAAAGAATGGAGTTTTACGGATTCTAGTAGTAAAGTTGTCATGGAAAAGCTGGGAATTATGAAAGCATTTGCGTTTGATTACCATTTTCGTCAGTTTGGTTCGGTTCAAGTTGTTCCATAATCTACATAAAAATTTAAGTATTGTAAAGTGGGTAATGCCCACCTTAAGAGGGCTTTAATAGACTTTAAAGAAAATGACTCATAGATAGGTTAATTATGAACTAGCCTCACAGCTAATACCTATAACCAAAAATTATATATATATAAATATCACAATACAAATTTATTATATTTACGGTTGCACAGCCCTAACCACACATTGATATATTCACAGAAGTATTTATCAAAACAAAGTAAAAAAGATAACACTTAAAAACAGAAATTTCTTTTATAAAAAATCAGCCGAGGCGTGCTAAAGTTTTGATCTTGTTATCTTCCTTAGCTGCTTCAGCTTATGTATCTGCCTTCTTTACATCCACAACACCTTGAAGAATTAGTCAAGAACAGTGGTATAAACTTAGACTTAATTCTTTTAAACTTTAAATCGCTTCAGGGCATCAGTGCTTATGAATATTTGCTAATTTCTGACCAACTCCCTCGCACCAATACAGGGATGATTAGAAATGCTTGGTTGCAGCGTTATCATCATGTTACCGCAGGTGGTTGGTGGTGTTCGGGACTAGACCCCCTCAACAATTGGCACAATATGGAATGGGGATGTTTTAAGCCCAACCAACCGCGACAAAATCAAAAAGGTAAATCCATCAAATATGAACATCCTCCCAGCACACCCACACGCATATTTTGTTTACGCATACCCTTACAAATTTGGCAAGAAGTTGGACAACGTTACAACTTAAGTTTACCGGAAAATATCACCATTAATCATGATGGTGAAGCCGAAGGCTTTTGGTCATGGGTAATTAAAAATAAAATAGCTATTGTTATTTGTGAAGGTGTGAAAAAAGCCGCAGCCCTTTTAACTCAGGGATATGTTGCGATTGCGATTCCTGGTATTAATAGCGGTTATCGGGTCATTAAAGATGAATTTGGCAAAGTTACCCGTCGGCAATTAATCCCTGATTTAGCCGCATTTACAAATACAAAGCGCGATTTTTATATTTGTTTTGATTTTGAAACTCAAGCCAAAAAAATTGCCGCTGTAAATAATGCTATTTCCCAACTCGGTTATTTATTTCAACAACAAAACTGCCCTGTTAAAGTTGTCGAACTTCCAGGAAAAGAAAAAGGAGTTGATGAATTTATCATTGCTAAAAGTGCAACAGCATTTGATAAAATTTATCGTCAAAGTGTAGATTTAGATATTTATATTGCCCAAACCAAACCCCATACAGAGTTAACAATTCCGGCAGCACTTACTATTAACCGTCCTTATTTGGGAAACATTGCCTTTCCTACCTCTGGTTTAGTGGGAGTTAAATCAGCAAAAGGTACAGGTAAAACCACAGCCCTACAAAGCATTGTTCAACAAGCAAAAAACAATAATCAACCAGTTTTATTAATTACCCATAGAATCATCTTAGGACGGTTTTTATGTGATAAAATCGGCATTAAATGGGGTTTTGAACATCAAGAATGGAGTATAAAAGCTGATGAAGTACCTGTTACTTATCCTTTAGCAATTACACCATCTTTAGGATTATGTGTAGATTCAATTTGGAAATTAAAACCCGAAGATTGGCGCGGTGCAATATTAATTTTAGATGAAGTTGAACAATCTTTATGGCATTTACTCAATAGCAATACCTGTAAACAAAAACGAGTTAAAATTCTCCGCATTTTTCAACAACTAATTTCTACAATTCTCACAACTGGAGGATTAATCATTGCCCAAGATGCCGATTTATCAGATGTATCTTTAGAATATTTACAGACTTTATCAGGAATTAAATTAACCCCTTGGGTAGTTGTCAATGAGTGGAAACCGGCAAAAGGTTGGGATACAACTTTTTATGATTCACCCAATCCTACACCCCTAATTCATCAACTGGAATTAGACCTAATTGCTGGACGAAGATGCTATGTAACTACCGATAGTCGTTCTGGACGTTACAGTTGTGAAACCATTGAACGTTATTTAAGGGAACGGTTACAAAAACTCAGAAGAGAATTTCCTGAAACCCTGGTAGTTAGCAGTCATACTACTAATACACCTGGTCATGCAGCCGTTGATTTGATAGCAGCAATAAATCAAAAAATTACTGATTATGATACTGTTTTTGTTACCCCTAGTTTGGGAACAGGAATTAGTATTGATGTCCAACATTTTGACCGAGTTTATGGTATTTTTCAAGGAGTAATTCCTGACTCAGAAGCCCGTCAAGCTTTAGCAAGAGTTAGAGATAATGTTCCCCGTGTGATTTGGTGTGCTAAACGCGGTATTGGCTTAATTGGTAGTGGTAGTACAAATTATCGGTTACTATCTCATTGGTATCAAGAAAATCAAAAAGAAAATTTGGCTTTATTAAGTCCTTTACACAAAATAGATGTAGATTTACCTTTAGTTTATGATCCCATTCATTTACGTACTTGGGCAAAATTATCTGCTAGGGTAAATGCCTCTATTCGTCTTTATCGGCAATCTATGCAAGATGGATTGATAGCTGATGGTCATTATATTCAAATGCGAAGTAATGAAGTACAAAACAACATTCTCCGTGATTTACGTTTAGCCTTTTTTGCCACTGAACCTAGTGATTTAGAAAATCGTAAACGGTTAATTGTCGAAATTGTGAAAGTGCAAAAAGATTGGGCGCAAAGTCGTCAAAAAGCTAAAGAAATTAAACGCAAAATCAAGGACATTAAACAGCAGAATCAATTAGCAGCAGCCAATTCTGTAGCTACAGCCAAAGATATTAACTATGTAGAATATGAACAACTATTGACTAAACATTCTCTCAGTAATGCAGAACGTCATCAAGTTAATAAATATATTCTCAGACAAAGGTATGGAATTGTAGTTACTCCTCAACTGAAATTACAAGACGAAAAAGGATATTATGGGCAATTGTTAATTCATTATTATTTAACTCATGAAAGTGAATATTTTCATGTCAAAGATCAACAAGAATGGAGTCAGCAATTATTGTGGGGTGAGGGTAAGGTTTTTCTGCCAGATTTAAGAACTTATACGCTCAAAGTGGAAGCTATGCGGGCTTTGGGAATAATGCAATTTTTGGAAATAGAAAGGGTATTTACTGAAAATGATGCTGACTTGATTTGGTTGAAAAATGTGGCTATACAAAGTAGTAGACATATTAAACGCGCTTTAGGAATTGATTTAGTTAGAGGTAAGGAATCTGTTGCGGGAATTAAGTTATTAAACAGACTTTTAAGTTTGTTGGGTTTGAAGTTGCAACAAGTCAATGATGGTTATAAAATTGATTTAGAAACTCTCAATGATGGTAGAGATAAAATATTTACAGTTTGGCAACACCGTGATGATTTGATGTTAACTTCTTTACATAATATGGAACGAGAAATAGTGGATTTATCTAGGAAGTCTCAGTATGAAACTGTGTTGATAAGTTGACCAAAAAAACAGATCCCCGACTTCTCAAAGAAGTCGGGGATCTGTGGTAGAATCTAGTTTGTGCGCCTATAAGTGACAAAATGAATAAGAATATCAATTTTGATGTTGTTAATGCTTTGCACCAACAGGGTTTAGATCATTATCATGATGGTAATTATCAACAAGCGATCGCTAATTTTGATACAGTTTTGGAATTATACCCTGATTTTTCGATAGCTTATATTAATCGAGGTAATATTTTTCATATTTTAGGGAATTATGAAAAAGCTATTGCTGATTATAATCAATGTATAAAAATAAATCCTAATTTTGCGGAAGCCTATCATAATCTTGGTAATAGCTATTATGCTTTGCAAGAATATGAAAATGCGCTTTCTAATTATAATTTTTCTCTAGAAATTAATCCTAAATTTGGTGCAGCTTACTACAATCGCGGTTTAGTTTATGCTCGTATTCAAGATTATCACCAAGCGATCGCTAACTTTAATCAAGCATTAAAAATAGTTCCTGATGATATTCAAGCATACTATGAACGAGGTTTAGTCTATAGCAACTTGGGAGATTATGAAAGTGCTATTCAAGATTATAACCAAGCATTACAAATTAATCCCACATTAGCTTTAGTATATGGTTTTCGAGCTAATGCACATCATCAATTAGGAAATTATGAAAATGCAGTTAAAGATTATAACCAAGCATTACAAATCAATCCCCATTTAGCTACAGCGTATTATGGACGGGGAATGGTACGAGAGGCTATGCAAGACTTTGTTAATGCAGTTACAGATTATACTCAAGCTATAGAAGTGTCTCCAGAATTTGCCCCGGCTTATTGTAAGCGAGGTGATGCTCATAAGTTGTTAGGTAATATACAAATGGCTATTCAAGACTATAATCAAGCCTTACTAATAGATACAGATTTTTTAGCTGCTTATTATCATCGAGGTAATAGTCGTTATACAGTTAAAGATTTTGCTGGTGCAGTTAGTGATTTCACAGAGGCTTTACGCTTAAATCACCAGTCTGCTGTATTTTATAGCGATCGCGCTAATGCTCGTTATGCCCTGAAAGAATATCAAAAAGCCATATCAGATTATACTCAAGCTATCAGCATTAACCCCAGTTTAGCCGAAGATTGGTTTAATCGAGGTCGGAGTCGCTTTCTAGTCGGAGACTTAAATAACGCATTAGCAGATTTAAACCAAGCGATACAATTACAGCCCCGTTATTCTTTAGCTTATTTAGTCAGAGCAGATATCCATAAACATTTAGGTAATCAGTTAGATGCGATCGCCGATTTTCGTAAATCCGCTGATCTCTATTCTCAGTCAGGAAATACGCGGTATTATCAGGAGATTACCAATCTGATTTCCAGAATGTCTCAGTCTTGAATAGGGGTTAGGGGAGTAGGGGGGTAGGGGAGTAGGGGG